>JAQCND010000240.1 GCA_028274765.1 Bradymonadaceae bacterium | reverse complement strand
GGACGACTGCACAACGTTCCGGGCCCAAGAGTGGATTGCAACACTGATTGCTCTCAAACCAGGCCGGCGAGCCGCCGGCGCTTCAGGTTCCATATCGACGTTTTGCAACGGACTCTAAGCCTGGAGCTCGAAGGTAGAAATGTCCCGTTATCCGAGCCCCGAACGGCACGGGCACACCAATATCATGGCGCGAGTCAGGGGGATGTGATTCCTACGTTTGGCTCAATCGGGCGACATGGCGTTTACCGATACTCATCTCGGGAGATCGGGAGCGAGCGAAACGGCGCATGCGACGTGGCGGGTCGCTCGACGTCCACGTGCTCTCTCATCGAACCCCGAGCGCCCCCGGCGCTTCATGTCAACCACGAGTCTCATGGTCGTCTCTCGGGAGAACCGGAGCAGCCTGCTCACACGATCGTCCGGACATCAGCTGGCGTTGTTGGCATCTCACATGACTTCACGAGTCTGCACATCGGGTTCGCGAGGGCCCTCTCTGATAGGTGTGACTCAGGTCCGTGGTATCTCGACGACGTGTTGTTGGGAACGCCGGCGGCCCCGCCAGCCGATCGTCGAGTCGGTCGACCGCAAGCGTCGTGCCACGGCGTATTCCACGGTATCCGAGCGGATCCCTCTCTGATCGACCAATCATTCGCAACTCGGCTTGTATTGTCACTCGACTGTTGATAGCGAGTGATATGCTAGTCACTATCACTGCGTTTTGAGGCAGCGCGCGGGATGATGAATTTTGCAATCGGTATACTCTTCGGGCTGGTATGTGCGGGAGCAGCTCTGTATTGGCAGCGCACTCGACAGTCTGACAGTGCAGATACGGACGAAGACGCGAACGACCATCGCCGACGACAGACCTCGACCTCGACCGTCGGAGATGCTGCTTCATCGGATTCATATGCCACTCAGGGGGACACGTCTTCATCGGGTTCATACACCACCCAGGGTGGGAACGCATCTTCGTCAGATAATGATTCGGGGCGTTCGCGGCAACCCTCTTCCTTGCTGGAGGAATCATACCAAGAACTCAACAACACTCGCCGCAATCGAGATTCGACTCCTGCGCACGAGCCGAACTCGGACGATACTGACGAGGGTGCCTCGCTCCAGAGCTCGTCGACCCCCGAACCGCTCGACCGTATCGAGAGTGGAGCTCACGATACACTGGGCGCCGATAGTACAGTCCCCAATCGTCCCTCGATCCTCGATGCCACCGAGGAGAGCAGCGCCGAATCACTCGGCGACGATCCGCGCAATCCCGACGATCCCGCCACGTTCGAGTCCTCCGATGCCGCTTCCCACGAGTCCGAGGCGACTGCCGACTCCGATCTCCACTGGCTGGTCGGATTGGTCGGGGAAGTCGAAGACGAAACGTTCCACCTCGGCCACGACGAGCTGACCCTCGGTCGGAGTCCGAGATGTGACATCCAGGTGACGCAAGGCGAAATCTCGCGCACCCACTGTCGACTGCACTCGAGCGATGAGGCCCTCGAACTCGAGACGACACAAACGGTCAACGAGACACTCGTCGACGGCTCGGTCGTTCAGCCGGGCGAGTGTGTCGAGCTGGAAGATGGCGACATCGTCGAGATAGGAGGAGTCGCGGCTTTCGAGTATCACCGGGAGGGCGACTTCGAGTGCGATACTCTCGACGAGCATGATACTCGACGCGGGATTGGTACGGATACGAACACGATCGGAGCAGGGGGAGAGAACCTCGCCCGTCGGATCGAAAACGCGCTCGAACGGACCAACAACGATCTCGATCGCGCCGCCAGCATGCTCGGTGTCGAGCCCGATAATCTCGCCTACCTCATGGAGACATTCGATATCGACGAGCCATGATGATCCCTCGAGTTCGCGATCGCCTCGTTCCTCCCACCATCAGGGGCATCTCGATGGCTCAGAGGAAGAAATAGACGGTGAGCGCCATGCCCAGCCCGAGACACGAAACGATGGCGAAGGCCACGATCCAGGCGGATGGCCCCTCGTCCGTCTCGTCATCCCGGGGCTCGGCGTCGGAGGATTCGTCCTCCGAGAGGGGTTGAGCGAGGGCATTCCTGGAGGACGTGGTTCGATCTCGATTGTCGTCCGGGTGCGGAGAGGGAGGAAGCGGGTGCCCCTCGTCGGACGGCGAATCAGGCATGTCGGGGCGATCGAGATCGGACTGGACGGATGCACGCTCCTCGGGAGGAGGAGATGGGCGAGATGAGGCATCGTCTTCTACCTCTTGAGCCTCGTCGGGCGTCGGGGGTTTCTCCGATCCGGACGACAGCGACGACGTATTCGGGGAGGGCAACGAAGCACTCGACGAGTCGCCCAACTCCTCGGGTGAGGGATCGGCCGGGTCTTCTCCTACCGGATGCTCGTCATTCGAAGTCGCGTCGATACCGTCGTTCTCAGTGTGATGAGGAGGTCCCCCTTTCGGAGCCGTTTCGATATTGGGGAGGCCATCATTCGAATGAGACACCTCGGAGGGATCGTCCCACACCTCCGTCTCCATCTCCCCGTCGAGATCGTGCCCGTCGGTGTCGAGCTCGTCAGCATCCGTCAGTCGCGCCTCCCGGGTGACAGGACTCGGACTGGAGTCATCCATCTCCTCGGTGGGGACCTCGTCGGAGGATGGGGAGTCATCCATCTCCTCGGTGGGGACCTCGTCGGAGGATGGGGAGTCATCCATCTCCTCGGTCGGTGGAACCTCCGAGAGACTGGAGCCATCGACTTCTGCGGTCGGCGCCTCGGTCGGAGGCGAACCCTCGAGATCTTCGGTCGGTACTTCGAGAGATGGAGTCCCCTCGAGATCTTCGGTCGGCACCTCGGGAGAAGGTGATACCTGCCCGCCATCGGTCGAAGGATCGGTGGGAGGGTCCGCCTCGTCATTCTCCGCGTCGCTTTCGTCGTCGGCCATCGCCTCCATCGCCTCCATCGCCTGGAGTTTGGAGGCCTCGATGGTGTCGTCGAGGTCGTCGGGGAGATCTGAACTCGTGTCGTCGGATGTCTCTCCTCCCTCGTCGAAGAAGGGCTCGGCGTCGAGTCGCTCCTCGAACTCTCTTTTCCAGTCAGCCGATTCACTATCCGATTCGGGAGACGATCGCGGGTCTGTCACATCCGATTCCGGAAAAGTATCCTCGAGGCTCGACTCGTCGGCGGTCGATGGAAGATCGTCGCGCTGACCTTCGGTCGAGGGAGGCGAGGAACCACGGGACAGCTCCCCGGTCGGCTCGGCGTCCGGGTCGGAGGACGAAGCGAGATCGTCGGGCGTCTCGTCGCGCTGGACATCGCCCCGGTCGAATGCCGGAGACGTCGTCAATTCGGTCGTGGTGTCGGAGGCCTCATCGAGGGATTCGCCCACCGACGCGCCACGATGCGAGTCTCGACGCTCGTGGTCGGTCGACGCCTCGTCGTCACTGTCGGCGGGGGCACCGCCGCGTGCAGGTCCATCGCGGGCCCGCTCCTGGTGTGCTCCGTAATCGGGGGTCGAGATGACTGCTTCGATAGGGGTGTCATCGCCCTCTCGCTGCGTGGC
>JAQCND010000238.1 GCA_028274765.1 Bradymonadaceae bacterium | reverse complement strand
GGGAATCCATACTAATGAGTGTTGTTTTGAGTAAAGACGGAGACCGCACTCCGCGACTCGACATCCCAGTAAGTGCCATGATCGAACCAGAGAAAGTTGCCGCAAAGATACGAGACGCCATCGGTGATGCCGATATCGAGGTCGAGGATCTGACGGGAGGGCAGGATCACTTCGAGGTGACTGTCGTCTCCGAGGCTTTCGAGGGCAAGCGACGAATTCAACAGCACCGCATGATTTACGACGCCCTCGAAGCGGAGCTGGAAGACGAGACGATTCACGCCCTGAGCCTCAGTACCTCGACGCCCGAAGGCTAAGAGCCGAGTCGCGGAGAGTATGCCGGTCTCATCCGGATATCCATGTTCGAGCGACGACGAAACGCACGATAGACTCCCAATACGAGAGGTCACACCATGAGTAACGAAGAAACGGATGGATTTTCGCTCCCGATCGCCGACGGTGAAGAGTCCGCCGAGCCGGAGGAAGCAGGATCTTCTTCGAGTGAGGAAGAGGGCGTTCTGGCCGAGATCGACCGCGAGGTCTCCAACAACGATGTCGTCCTCTACATGAAGGGTACGCCCCAGCAGCCGATGTGTGGCTTTTCGGCGAGGGCGGCCGGATTGTTGCAGTCCTATGGCGTCGCCTTTCGGGCGGTCAACGTTCTCCAAGAGGGGGAGAAACGTGAGGGCATCAAGGAGTACGGCGACTGGGCGACGATCCCCCAGATTTATGTCGACGGCGAGCTGATCGGGGGCTCGGACATTCTCGTCGACATGCACGAATCCGGTGAGCTCGCCGAGGTGTTCGACGAAGCGGAGATCAAATACAAGGGCGCTTGACCCGCCACGCTCAGGGGGGATGCGCCTCGAGGGGGACTCGCTCGACGTCGAGTCGATCAGAGACGTCGCATGTCGGGCAGAGTCGACCCGCATGGACCCGTGTCACTCTAACGAGGGGAGACGAGCGGCAATCCGACCTTGACGCCAACTCGACTCGGGGCTAAACAACCGAGCACTGTTTGAATGGGGCACCCGCGGGACGTCCAGTATGTCTTCCCTCGCCCCTTTGGATGAGACATCGCATCTGCGAGCGAATCTCGAACGATATTCAGAGACCCAACCTTCCAATATCATGGTACGTCTGAGACTACAGCGGTTCGGAGCCAAGCGCGAGCCGTACTATCGCATTGTCGCGGCCGACCAGCGCAAAGCACGCAACGGTCGATTCATCGAGCAGCTCGGCACCTACGACCCCAAGCAAGAGCCGGCCGAGGTTCGCATCGACGGCGAGCGAGCCGAATACTGGGTCGACAACGGCGCGCAGCCGACGGATACTGTCCAGTCGTTCATCGAGCGACTCGAAGACGAAGCCCCGAACGTCACGGACTTGAGCGAAGAGGGGGCCGACGAGGCACGCCGCGAGGAGCGACGCCGCCAGCGCCGCGAAGAGATCGAAAAGCGCCGCCAAGAGCTGGCCGACGCCGCCTCCTCGAGCGACGAGTCCGACGACTCCGACGAGGCCGAAGCGGCCGACGACGAGGAGCCAGAGTCCGACGAGACGCAGACCGAAGATACGTCGGAGACGGCCGACGAGCCGGCGACTGACGAGTCTTCGGAGACGACCGATGACGAGTCCGACGAGGCGCAGACCGAGGATACGCCGGAGACGGCCGACGAGCCGGCGACCGACGACGAAGACGCGGACGAAGACGACGAGTCGACGTCTTGACACACGCAAGTTCGCAGACGTCTCCCCCCTCTCTGAAGGGTGGAGGCGTCTCGATCCGAAGGAGACGACATGGCTGACGAGATGGACGAGCGCGATCCGGAGGTCGAGGCGGCCTGTCGGCTGGTTCGATACATGGTCACGTCGATCCTCGGCCGCGAGGTCGATGTCGACCTCGAAGCTCGCCGCGAACCCGGCGAATTTCAGATCGACGTTCACGTGCCCTCGGACTACCGCGGCCGCATCATCGGTCGGCACGGTCGCATCGCGCGGTCGATGCGCAACGTGCTCACGGCAGCTCGATTTGATCTTTCGGGCGAATTGACGCTCGATATCGTCGATTGAGGTTCTCATTCCCTACATGATCGCCGAAGGTCTCCCCCATGGCGGACGAAGTCACATACGTCGAATTCGGCCAGTTCGGGAGCGCACACGGAGTGCATGGGGAAATCCGACTCTTTGCCGACGATCTGGACCGGGAGTGGTTCCGATCGGGATCGGAGCTCCACGTCGAGACCTTCGACGGGATGCGGTCGCTGACGCTCGAGACGTGTCGTGAGACGCCCGATTTTGGGATCGCCGCCTTTGAAGAGCTCGACGACCGGACCGACGCCGAAAAACTCCGGAATTGCTCGGTTTATATCGACCGAGATGCGCTCCCCGAACCCGACGACGGCGAATTCTATCAGTTTCAGCTCCGGGGGGCGGACGTCTACCTTTCTCTCGCCGACCCCGCCGCCAACGATGCGCGACGTATCGGAAGTGTCGGCGGCTTTTTCAACGCCAACGGAGCTAACGACGTGATGGTCGTCTGGCTCGGAGACGACGAAGACGACGAACTGTTCGTCCCCATGACCGAGGGGGCGATCCAAGAGCTCGACCCCAATCGTCCTCGTGTGACCCTCGAACCATCCGAGCAGTGGGCCCCCGAAGGCACGAATCTCGAGGACGTCTGAGCCCCCTCTCGCCCGACCACTTGCTACTCGCCAACGGGTATCTCTCGAACACCCACGACTCCCTCTCGTAAAACCAGACGCGCAACGAGCGCATTCGTCGAGGAGATGCGGTGCAGATTCACATCCTGACACTTTTTCCCGAATTCTTCCGCGGTCCCCTCGAGACGAGTATTCTGGCTCGCGCTCGCGACCGGGGCTACGTCGAGTTTCAGATGCTCGACATCCGAGATTTTACCGAAAACAAACATCGCCAGGCCGACGATACGCCTTACGGAGGCGGAGCGGGCATGGTGATGAAACCCGGTCCCGTGGTGCGAGCCCTCGAATATGCTCGCGAGTCCTCGCCTGAGGCGCCGCGCATCTTGCTGACCCCTCAGGGCGAGCAATTCGAACAGGAGACGGCCGAGTCACTGGCGGATGAACGCGATCTCATTCTGGTCTGTGGCCGATATGAGGGCATCGACGAGCGCGTGCGGGAGGACTGGATCGATCGTGAACTCTCCATCGGAGATTACGTGTTGCCCGGAGGCGAGATAGCAGCTCTCTGTGTAACCGAGGCCGTCGTGCGTCTGCTCCCGGGGGTGCTCGGCAACCAGGATTCGCTCGATGAGGAGAGTTTCGCTCAGGGTCGACTCGAATATCCCCACTACACGCGTCCGCAGACGTTTCGAGGGCACGAGGTGCCGGACGTGTTGTTGAGCGGTGATCATCAGCGCGTCGACGAGTGGCGTCGCGAGCAGGCCGAGAAGCGCACAGCTCGACGTCGTCCCGATCTTCTTGAAGACGACAGGGAAGGCGACAAGGGCGGAGAGGACGAGACGTAATGGCGCTCTCGCCTCCGGACGTCTCCCCACTTCTATCTGTTGTACGATAACAGAAGCGACACGCCAGCAAGGGGGCTCACGCCCGAGACACCAGAGCGATCGCATTGGAGCTCGATCCAACGTATGATCTCGCCAGGGATCCCGATGACTTGGCGTTCCTCGACGCATCGCTCGCCCTCGATCGCGAGTGCGCTGCGATGCCAGGCTGGCTGGGAGCCCACGTCTGCGAAGCATCGAGGCGCTCCGGGAGGCGTCGAAGGGAGGATACCTTCGTCTCCCACCCTTTGGAGCGCTTTGATATGTCCTCGACATACCTGTGCGTCTGTGACGTGAGCAGCTTGCTGGGACGTCGACGAGCGCCCCCTCGGAGCGGGGAGAGCGAGTCGACCACGAGGGGAGAAGACATTCAAATACGATCGCCTTGCCCGGGACACACAGGCATTTCACAGACATATGAAGGTGCTTCGAATCCATATCGGGTCCAAGCTGGGGGGTCAAAACGGGTGGCTTCGGCCCAAACCGGCGGGCCGCCGGCGCTCCAAGTCCCATATCGACGCGTTGAAACGGACCCTAATTCGGGAAGCCTGGCTCCGGAGCAACGGCTTCCAGCCGGCTCACGCTCACAGTGGATGAGTCCTTGTGCGATCGTCCTTGCCATGACAGTTTGGGACGTTCACATGGCTGTGATACGGATCTGATCGGTCAGGTTGTCTCCACTCGGTCCATTGTGCCCATCCTCTGCGGTTCCCGTTAACGAAACCGCTGCACCGAGACCGAACGTAACAGCGACGGCAATCGCATCGATCTGCTTCGATTGTGCCGTCGGCTTCCTTTCACTTGACGCCTCTTCGCTTCAGTCCACTCACATGACTCTATCTCGAAACAACTGGCGAACCTTCGTCTGGGTGGGGGGAGTCCTGGGAGCTGGACTCGTTCTGTGGGGGTGTTCCTCGCCGCGATACGCCGAGACGTCGGATGAGATCGTCGAGCAACCGAATGACACCACGACAATCGAAGGAGTGGGCACCGAGCGCTGGTGCAGCGACTTCGGTCAGTCGGGACTCGACGAGATGGTGCAGCGCGCCTGGAGGGACAACATGGAGCTCAAAGCGGCCTGGGCTCGGCTTGAACGGGCCCAGGCCGTCTCCAAGACCGCTTCCTCGTCGCTGTGGCCGAGCATCGAAGCCAATGCCGACGGGAGCTATTCGAATCGCGCGTTCGGCGGACAAATCCCGACGCCGGGGAGCGGAGGGGGAGAAGCCTTCTGGGAACTCTCGACGGCTGCCTCCTACGAGGTCGACATCTGGGGCAAAATTCGCCACCGAGCGAAGGCGGCGGAATTCAGTGCGCAAGCGACCGAAGCTCGCGCCCGGGCCTTCGCCATTACCCTGACCTCACAGGTCGCCGAGGCCTGGTTCGACGTCGTCGCTCAGCGCGAGCGGATCGCGCTTCTCGAACGCCAGTCGGAAGTCTCGAAGGACGTCCTCGAGATCACGCGACAGCGACTCGAACGAGGACTCGCCGAGGCGGTCGACGTCAGTCAGCAAGAACAGAACATCGAATCGCTCCGGGCCCGGCTCGCCGAGGCGAAGGGTCGATTGAAGACGAGCCGCAACCGGCTCGCCGTCCTCGTCGGCCAATCGCCCGAGGGACAGACGTTTGTCGACGCCGAACAGCTTCCGCGCATCGAACCTCTCGCCGAGGCCGGCGTGCCGGCGAACCTGATCGAACGCCGTCCGGACGTGCGAGCGGCTCATCTCCAGTTGAAAGCCGCTGACGAGCGCACGGCCGCCGCCGTCGCCGATCGCCTCCCGACCCTGCAGTTGACTGCTCAGATCGGCTTCCAGGCCGAACAGCTCGCCCGCATCTTCAAGCAACTGTTCTGGAGCGTCGGCGCCGGCATCTCGCAGTCGATCTTCGAGGGGGGACGATTGAATGCTGAAATCGAACAGAGCGAGGCTGACGCCAGGGTCCAGCTGTACGAATACGCTCAGACGCTATTGGCCGCCATGCGCGAGGTCCGCAATGCACTGGATCTCGAATCGAGCGAGCGCCATCGCCTCGAGCGCCTCGAGCAACAGCGTCAGATGGCAGAGCGCACGCTCGAACTCGCCCGGCAACGCTACCGCGCCGGGACGGGGGACTATCTGCGCGTGCTCACGTCACTTCAGGACCTACAGGCGGTCGAGCGCACGCTGATCGAGTCGCGCCGACAGCAAGTCAGCCATCGCATCAGCCTCTGCCGGGCCCTCGGGGGGAGCTGGGTCGATTCGGTGGAGTCATCGATTGCCAACGACGACGAGGAGTGAGGGACATCGTGTCTGAGGAGCTGAACGACAACGAACGCGGGACGACCAGCGGCGTGCTCTCGGCCGTCCTCTCCGTCGCCATTCTGGGGACGGCCGTCGGGATCGCCGTCTTCACCTTCTTTACCGAACCGACCGCCGAGCGGGGGGGCGCTGCCAAGAAAACGGCCATGCTGGTGGATGTCGTCGAGGTCCATCGCGACGATCATCACCCCGAGATTGTCGCACAGGGCACGGTCGAACCGGCCCGAGATGTCGTACTGCGTCCCCAGGTCGGGGGGCGAGTCATCTCGATCAGCGACTCGTTTGCCCCGGGCGGATACGTCGAACAAGGGGAGCAGATCCTCCAGATTGAGTCCGAGGACTTTCGACACACTCTCGCCCAGCGCAAAAGCGAACTTCGCCGGGCCGAGGCGGACCTCGCCGTCGCCGAGGGGCGACGCGACGCTGCCGAGGCCGAGTACGAGTATCTCGGCGAAGACG
>JAQCND010000234.1 GCA_028274765.1 Bradymonadaceae bacterium | reverse complement strand
GGACGAGCCCGTCGGATAGTTCGTATGCGCCGATTCTCACGTTGTCTGCCTGGAATACGCGAGCATTGACGTTCTCCGAACCGGGGGAAGGAGAGACTCCGGAGTCAATCCATTTATAAGTCGTATTATCGTCTCCTCGGCGGCGTACGTATTCTTCGACGAATCGCTCCATTTTGATGCCCGAGGACTCGACATCGAAGACCGGATCGGATCGCGTCGCCTGGGCCTGAACATCACCTTCGAGATAGATCAACTCCCCCTCCAGGTTGGCATTCACGTTCTCGGACGACACTTCAGTGACGTTTTGTGCTGCCCACTGGAGTGCCTCGGATTTCGAGTAGTAGCGAAACTCGTTGTAAAAAAGCCCCGCGATGGCGGCCAGAAGCATCACCAGACATATCGTGAGACATCCCCATTTCTGGATGCCTGCCACTAATTTTTTAATACTTTCCATGAGATGTTCGTCGGATGTCGGGGCGAGATGAGAAGCGCTCTCTGCCTGTCAGAGCCAAGATGCGAGGGCGGCGTATATCGATGCGTCCGAAGTGAATCGAACGGGGAGGATGATCGAGTCCGCCGAGAGGTCGCCTTCGGTATCTCGCCGATCAAGGTCGGGCCCCCAGACGTGAACCCCTCTCGAGACTTCGCTCGAGGGCTTCGTCTCGGCTCGGCGTCACCGACTCTACTCCTCCCACTGTTGTCGAAGGGGAGCCGCCTGATCGGGGTTGAGCATCTCCAGGTAGGCGAGTTTGCCCTCGAGGCGTTCGATGCGTTCGGGGTCGGCCTCGCCCTCCTCGCGGGCGAGTTTGATCTGATGGATTTCGGCGCGCATCCGGCGGCGCTCCTGGCGAGAGAGCCCGAGCGTCTCGTTGACGACGACGCCGGTCACCGTCTGGCGGTTGCCACTCCTCATCACGCGCGTCTTGTCGTCGTTCAGCTCGAAGCCCTCGTCGTCGACAATCTCCTCGGTCACGTCGATCAGTCCGCCCACCGGACGCTCCTCGTCGGCGGAGAACGTCATGTCGTCGGCGTATCGCGTGTACGTAAAGTCCATCGAATCGGCGAGTCCGGCCAGGCGGTGGTCGAGTCGCCGGACGAGGGCGTTGCAGATGCCCGGACTCGTGGGGGCGCCCTGGACGCAGTATCGGTCGTCGATCGGGACGTAGCGGACGTCGCCGTCGTCGACCTCGACGGGCTGGCGTTCGGCGGCGGTCGTCAGGACCGCCAGCGAGGTCGCCACCGGGTAGCCGTATCCATACGACAACAAGAGGCCCCGGACTCGAGGGAAGGTGACGGTCGGGAAGAAGGACTCGAGGTCCAGGCGCACGACGATCTCGGCGCCGACGTGGGGCTCGGCGTTGGTTTTGATGGAACGCCCTTTTCGAAAGCCGTGGGCGTGGTCGCTGATCGGGAGTTGTCGGACGAGTGTGTCGAGCAACGTGCGCTGGATCGCCTTCAACTGGCGCTTGGGGGCCATGATCGTTCGGCGCCCGCCACTTCGCTTCGGGAGCGAGAACTGGACGTAGTGGTGGTGACGATCGGCCTTGCGGTGGGAGGCGAAGTAGTAGAGTTCGCTCCTCGAGAGGTCCAGCGCGTCGGCGAGTTCTCGTTCGGACTTCCAGATCGGAAGCCCGAGGCGTTCGAGCTGGTCGGAGTCGGTATCGAGGGAGCGGATTTCCTTGCGCCCCGTGCGCATCGTCTCGGAGAAGAGGCGTTTGGCCTGCTCGGGGTCGAAGGACGCATCGTTCGGCGAGTCGTCTCGTGATGCCTGCTCGTCATCGGACATCAAACGTTCGTCGCGACGCGCTTTGCGTCGGTGGCCTGGCACCTCGTCGTCGACTTGCTGCTCCTGCGGGGAGTTGGGGCTGTTCGATGTCATGGAGGTACCTCGTCGTACACCCATCGATAAAAAAAAGGCGGATACCGGCGTCGGATTACTCGCGAAGCTCTGGACCCTGATGCCCCCCGTTTCGTCGGGGGTCTTCAGGCGACGTGATAGGCACAGTGCGCCACCGCGGCGATTCGCGCGCGGCATCAAGTGGCTAACCCTGAACGCCGGTATCCACCTCATTCGGCACGAATCGTATCATACTCGTACGTCGAATCAACGATGGGAAGGCGGCCGAAGGTCGTCGTCGTGCTCCGTGGACGAAACAAATCGGGCCAAACCGTCGACGATCATAAGTGAGGGGGGGAGCGGCGAGCTGTCAGGTGGTATGGAAGGAGCGAGCCGTGTGCCCGGACCGCCTCGAGCGGTCGGGCGCTCCCCTCACTCGTATGGCCGGCTTGTGGCGGGCGGCGCGCTCGGGCGCGCCAGGAGGGCACATGTGGAGACGTGTATCTCGAAAGCGGCTGAATAGTACGACGTCACTTCGTCACCTTATCCAACCCATATCGGGCGCGGGAGCAGCCAGGGAGACAGGCGGGCCCGGGTGTCCCCACCGTCGGCTGGCAGCCGACGCTCCCCGAAGGACTCACGAACAAAAGTGGCGTTGTACCATGAAAGGTCGTGATCGGAGCCGATGGATCTCGGCATCCATAATCATTCGAGGGACTTACGACAGAGAATGCTCGAAGAGAGCCAGCATGTGAGCGCAGGGACCCTTGTTGAGGATGTTCTCCTGGAAAAACGAGCACTGGCATTCGCCGTAGATGATCCGTCCTTCGTCGTTGAGGACGACTTCGACCTCGGACTGACTGCCGGCACGACCCTGGATGACGCGATCCTCGTAGACGACCTCTCTCGTGTCGCCCTCGGGCGTCTGTTTGGTCTTCGTGGTATCCCGGATTTCGTCGCGCTCGATGGTCACCTCGTCGTCATCGAGCATGCTCTCGGCCTGCTCCTCGCGCGGATCCTTGGGATAGAAAGCATCCTCGTCGATGGGCTCCTCGAACAGCTCTCGATGTCGATACGCCCGGGCTCGTACGTCGTAGACGGCCAGACCGAGTCGGCATAGGCGGCTGAGCACGGAGGCGGCCTGTCGTGTGTCTCGCTCGAGGGCCTCCGCCATCTCGTCGACGGTCATCTCGAACCGGTCGGCGAGGTGGCTTCGGGCCAGGCTGACGAGTCCGTCGTCACCCCGACGCGCCGTCAGGAGGTCGAAACTCGCCGTTTCGGTCCATCCGTTACCGGTCCAGCCGGAGAGTCCGAGCAGAAATGTGATGTCACCCGGGAGATGGACGGCGTAGAAACTCGGGAGGGCTCGTCCCTTGAGATAGATTTCGACGGATTCGGCGTAGGGGAGGAGCCTCTCGACGAGTTGCAATCGCTGACGCCCCCAGACGCGAGTTTCCTTGGGTTCGCCGTAGTGGTGGTGGGCGTCCTGGAATGAAATGCGTTTGTCCCAGGGTTCGAGTGCGACCCGTGCGTCTTCGCCCGGCTCGAATTCGTAGCGAAGCGATCGGGGCGAGGTGTGGGCCTTGTTCTGGTCGAGAAATCGAATGACGCCGAGCAGATCCACCGGATCGACCTCGATGGCGGTGCCGGGCATGCTCATGGCACCTTGTAGTTGAAGGAAACCTCGAACCCAGTCCTCGGGGACGTTGACTTTCTCTTCGACGTGGTGGGTCCCCTCGTTCGTCTCGACCTCGAACCCCTCCGGTCCGACGTGGAAGTACGTCTGTCGCGTCGAGCGCATGTCACCGAGGGCCTCGGCGAGCCACGCCGTGAAGTCGACGTTCGTCGTGCCGCAGCGTACCTCGCCCTCTTCGTCGAAGAGATCTCGAGGGGCGACGACCATGCCGTAGGCACTCTGGTCCTGGCTAAAAGCTTCGAAAAACACGCGATCCGGATGGACCGTGATGACGGGATCGAGGACGATTCTGTCGGGCTCGAGGTCGAGCTCCTCACGCCAATCCCGAGTTTCGCCCGACCAGACGAGCTCGCCGAGGGTCTGAAGGGCCTCGCGCAAATGAAAGACGTGATCCTCGACGAGCGCCCGGAATCGCACGGGTCGTCGCTGATTGGCCGTCAGTCCCAGGGTGGTCTCGGCCTCGTCGACTCGAATCGAGCTCGGACTCGCATACTGGCGTTCGACGGGAATCATGTTGGCATCCATTCGTAGACAGTGGGTTGTTCAGCTTTTCGTCGAAGCGACGGCCAGCGCTGAAGCAGTCGACCGACGAGCATGCTCAAGTCATCTTTCGGATAGTGCTCGTCGGGCATCTGGAGGGCACGGCGGGCCTGCTGGAGGATCGCGGCGGCGTTGTCCTCGTCGTGAGCGGCATTGAGGAGGGCGTCGAATCCCCATCGTCGGACGTGCTCCGGGAGTCGGGCGAGCAGACAGGCCCGGAGTAGGTTGAGATGTTGGTCGGCCAGGCGCCGTGCCTCCGGTTCGTCCCGGCCCAGGATGCGGTAGGCGAGTCCTCGAACGTGACTGCTCTCTGCTTCGAGCAAGTCGCGAATCGAGGCGGGATCGTCGATATAGAGCTCTTCGGCGCGCTCGAAGAATAGCCCGGCCAGCGGATTCGAATCACCCGGATGCCACTCCTCCTGGATGTCTCTGTCGTCGATGCGTCCCAACACCCGGGTGGCACGCTGCGTAAAGGTTTGGGGCTCGTCGAGAAGCGACGTGTAGCGCGAGATCAGCGGATCGACGAGCTCGTCCGGCAGGTCCGACTCCGATTCTTCGGGCTGAAACAGCATGATCTGACTGGCCAGTTCGTCGATCAACTCCCGATCGTCGGCGTCGAGCGCCCGTTCGAGCATCGAAGCCCCATTGCCACTGGCGTTCACCGAGAGCTGAGCTCGAAAGGGACCGTGAAGCAGTGATGGCGACAGCTCATAGATCGCAATAGCCGTCTCGTCCAAAAGCTCGAAGTCTCGCAGGCTGCCGGACTGGGTCAACTTATCGGCGAGCACCTGCAATGCCTCGAGGGTCGCTTCGCGCGAATCGGCGTCCCGGTCGACAACACGTTGGATTTCGTTGTTGTACGACCTGTTGTTCGAACGCCATCTCCGCCTTCTATCGTATTCATCGTTCGCATACCGTATCAGCAATAGCTCGGCCCACAGCTTCCAACTCTCCTGATCGCGAGCCGTGTTGGGGGACCTGATGTTCGCTTCCTCGAAGAACTTCTCGTATTCACCGGTGCCCTTCAACTCGTCCAGATGTCGGCTGACATAGGGGAGTACCGCTTCTCGTTGCTTGCGAACAATACCCGCGAAGAAGGAGCCCAACCCCTCCTCGCCGAGCGGTCGAATGGGATGTCGCCGTTCGAGTTTCCGGGGCATCTCCTCGGGGTTGAAGGTCTTTCGCACGACTCGCTGGACGTCTATTTTCCACTGTCTGAAGGGGACCTGGCGTCGATACAGCTCGAAATACAGTTCCTCGTCCTCATGGGATTGAGCCTTCTCACGGAGCTCCTCCCACTGGGGGGCGTCATCGTAGTCGTGAGCGCCGCGCACGGAGTTGCGTCCCAGATGACGAAGGATGAAGTCTCGAGATGCATCCGGGTCGGTGGTGTAGAGCTCGAGTGCCGTCTCCGCGGTGATCCCAAAGGAGACGTCGAACATCTGGAGCACCTGCTCGCGCTCCCGTCGATCGTCGGCCTCTCGATACCGCTCCAGGAGATCCGATTCGATGCACTCGGTTCGCTTTTTACCCCGCTCGTGGAGGGTCCGGGGATAGAGAGCTCGGAAGAGTTCGAGTTCGCCGTCCGACTCGAGCTCGCGGAGCCACTGCTCCAGACGTTCCTTCTGCGTGGAGTCTGGGACGAGTGGAACGGGCGAAGCATCATCGGACTCGAGATATTCGAGTATCGAAGCGCGAAACCGGTCTCGATCTCGCCGGTATAGGTCGGGTGCCCAGACGTGGAGACGAGACTCGCCCCCCCACTGGTCGAGTCGTTGGCGAAGTTGATCGACAAGCTCGTCGTCGTCGAGGTCTCTCGTCAACAGCTCGTCGAGCTCCCGACGGAGGGCCTGCGCACGGTCTGGGTTTCCTAGGGATGGGATGTCGTCCGACATGGGGGCGTACCGGAGACCAACAGGGACGTCATGAACTCGCGACACGGATCGTATACCGCAGCTCACCGCAAAATGGAACGTCATTCATCTTCAGGGTGATCGCATGAGAGTTCGATTCCATTGATCGTCTCGCCAGGCCTCGAAATTGTTGGGGGGCACATGGTGTCCCCTCGGTCTCGAACGTTCAGCTCCCCCGGGCTGGCGAGGCCGCCGGCGCTCCGGGAGGCGTCCAGGGCGATCGCATTCGGGTTCTGTTCAGCGTTTCACCTCGCCAAGTCTTTCGATTTTTCGGCGTTCTACGCCAGATAGTCTTTCCTCGAGCTTGAGTTGCTTCGCCGTTCCAGGCCGGCTTGCCGTGGGCGCTCCGAATGGCGTCGAAGGGTCGATGCGTTCGAGACTCCCTTGGAGTGCCTTTATATTTCTTTGAAATGCCTGCACTTTTTTGAAGTGGGCGGTCCCGCTGGCAAGTCGCCGAGCGACTCCTTTTGGGGAGGAGTGAGGCGACCACGAGGGAGGATACGTTCAAATGCGATCGCCAGCGCGCGGACTGAACACGGTGTCCAAACCTGTTTTCAGACACTCTGCCATTTGAGCCAAGCCAGCGGGGACGCCGGTGTGCCGGACAACATCCGGTCGTCTGGACACCAGCTTGTGGAGAAGGTCTCGACGTCGAGCTGGTGGCCCGAATCGGCTCCCAGTCGCCTCAGTCATCCTCTTCGCCACCGAGCAGCCCCTCCTCCTCGTCCTCTTCGTACTCCTCCTCTTCGTACTCCTCGTCGCCCTCTTCACCCATCTCGCCCATCTCTCCGAGCTCGGGACAACCGGCGAGCCCCAATGACAGCACGAGGGAGAGGGCCAACAACAGGGTTCGGTGGACCAGGGACGAGTCGCGTCGGGCGCAATATCGCATGGTGTCTATCAAGAGCGAGAAAAACCAGTCAGTCGTTCTCTTGTATGGAATTCGAAGAATAAGCGGGACGTCGAGGAGGGTGAAGGGAGCTCGGGCCTCGACTCCATGCGTGGGGGAGGAAGCCCTCCCTCCTTGAAAGTTGCATGACAATCACGCTCGCCGGATTCGAGCGGGGAACCCCTCCCTCTTTGGTGTGGAACCAATATCAAGTCCGGCAAGGTGACGACCGTTCATTGGCAGCCCAACCGAGGGTGAAGTCCCCTGAGCTCAACCGCTTCGCCATGGTGGAACAGCTGGCCTCAGCATTCGAGCCCCCATCGTCATCGATACCACCGCCCGAACGGTCCGCTCCCGAGCATGTGTTGTCGTCGAGACCCCGTTGAGACATGTTGGCAACCTCAGGTCGGCCAACAACAAGGGCCGGTGTTTCCAAGAAAGGTCAAAAGGCATCAGCGCGAGCACACTCTGAAATGCCGGCTCGCCGCCGGCTTACGTTCGGGACGAGCCCTTGTGATTCCACGGGCGCATGGACGTCCCGAGGTTGTGCCGAGCCGGCGAGCCCAATATCAACAAGCGTCGAGGCGCTCACCATGACCATGTCGAACTCGAGGAGGTTTGCGATGACGGACGACGATCATCTCGTTGGTGTGACGGGCGAGGCCGTGCCGAAGTCGGGGGATTGGCGCTGTATGGCGAGGGGATGATCCACCGTCTTCTCGCTCGAGGAGGGCGAGACGCTCCCGACCTGCGGCGATCGAGAGGTGAGATGGGTGTATCTCAATTCTCTCTTCGACGAGGATGGAGAAGACGCTCCGGGTGCGCGATCTCGAGTCCGCTTCGTTCTTTTTGACATACCTCCGACATGGCTTTCGAATTCGCCTCGTTGCTTCCGACCTGGGGGCCGTACCTCGTCATTCCTGTCATCAGTGCACTCATCGGCTGGGCGACCAACGTCCTGGCCATCAGGATGACCTTCCGGCCGCTCGAATTCGTCGGGATTCCTCCTGTCTTCGGGTGGCAGGGCATCATTCCGTCGAAGGCCCGCAAGATGGCCCGCAAGGCGGTGGAGATGATCACCGACAAGTTGGTCAGCGTCCGGGAGGTCGTCGCCCAGATCCGGGCCGAGCGAGTCGTCGACGAGCTCGAGGAGGGCGTCTCCGAGCTCACCCGCGAGATCATCGACGAGGTGGTCGCCGAACATCTCCCCGAACTCTGGGAGACCCTCCCCGAGGAGGTCAAAGAACAGATCTACGCCGAGGCCGCACGAGAGGCCCCCGAAGTCATCGAGGCATCGGTCGAGGAGATCAAAGAGGAGATCGAGGAAATTCTGGACCTCGAGGCGATCGCCATCGAGGCGCTCGTCGAGGACCGCGAACTTCTCAATCGCATCTTCCTGGAGGCGGGGAGCTCGGAGTTTCAGTTCATCCAGCGGTCGGGGCTGTATTTTGGATTTCTCTTCGGGCTCGTCCAGATGGGGCTGTGGTATCAATTCGACGCCGCCTGGGTCCTTCCGGGGTTGGGGATGATCGTCGGATTCGCCACCAATGTTTTGGCTTTGAGGATGATTTTTTGGCCGGTCGAGCCCGTCCAGATTGGGCGACTCGAGTGGCAGGGCCTCTTCCACAAGCGCCAGAACGAGGTCGCCGAAGCCTACGCCCATCTGGTGGCCGAACACATCGTCACGACCCGGAGCATCATGCGCCGAGTGCTGGAGGGGCCGATGACGGACCGCCTGCTCGAAATCGTCGAACTCCACATCGAACACGCCGCCGAAGACTACACGGCGCCCGGCGAATCGATCGTCCGGCTGGCGGTCGGGAGTGACGGCTACCGCGAAATGAAGGCCAACATCGTCGACCGCATCGTTCGGGAGCTCCCGGAGACCATCTACGAGGCCGAGGATTACGTCGACGAGGCACTCGACATCGAGCGTACGCTTCGAGAGCGGCTCGAAGCCCTGGAACCGGCGGAGTTCGAACAGCTCTTGCGGCCGGTTTTTCAGGAGGACGAATGGAAGTTGATCGCCGTCGGCGCGGCGCTCGGTGGCGTTGCCGGATGTCTGCAGATATCGGTGATATGACAGTCGCTCATACCGCATCGATATCGTGCTCTCCAGCAGAAGCGTATCAGGCTTCGAGACGTCCTACCCGTTCGCGTGAGCCGTATCACTCCTGCTCCCAGACGCGAGACTCATGGCCAATCAGCCCATGGAAGCCGTGGAGTATCATGACGACCTGCGATAAGATTATCACTCATGTTTGCGTCTCTTGGAGCGCCGGCGACCTCGTTG
>JAQCND010000221.1 GCA_028274765.1 Bradymonadaceae bacterium | reverse complement strand
TTGATCCGATACGTTTGCATGGTGAGGTCGACTCCATCTCAGGGTGCGGGGCTACAGGCCCCGTGATGAGTAGCTTAGCGTTGGGGTCGGCCTCATTTTTTTTGAGGAGCGGCCGACCCTGCAACAGCCGCGCGCTACATCACCATCTGCTCCGGAGGACCCCGAGGTTTGCATCGGGGTAGGCTTCAAACTATCATCTCGATCTGTAACGCTCGATGATACTCAACCACTATCTTCAGCCCTCTTCTCACTCTATGTCAA
Organism: Bradymonadaceae bacterium; assembly: GCA_028274765.1. GTDB lineage: Bacteria > Myxococcota_A > Bradymonadia > Bradymonadales > Bradymonadaceae > CAJXPB01. The sequence continues at coordinate 6,692 of JAQCND010000221.1, read as the reverse complement.
TACACCGACTCGTCCTATGTATCGTCTCGTTGAGTCTCGTCATCGTCTCCGGTTGTGGAGCTGACGCCGAACAGGAAGGGGAAGGCCTCGGGGTGACCGAAGGATCGTCCGACACGGGGACCTCGAATGCAACCGACACCTCCTCGTCTCCGAGCGAAGGCGACGATGTCGTCCAGGGTAGGGACGCGGGCCCTCCGCGCACGGATACGAGCCGTACACAGGATGGTGAAGCGCGAGATCAGATGGATACGCCCTCGTACGCCAACGATACGTCGTCTCCCGAAGATAGCGGGCCGATCGATACGGATACTCCCGATATGGAGCCGGATACCGAGCCGAGCGTCGACGTCACCCCCGTCCCGGATACCTCGATGGATACGGGTCGGGACGTGATGCGCGATACGCGACCCAACCCCGATGCTTTGCCCTCGCAGTTCGGCCCCGGTTCGTTCATCAACTCGCTGACCGTCAAGCAGAGCAGTGCCATCGGGAGCCTCTTCCAGTTGACCTCTCAATTCCAACCCGGTCTCAATCCCAACGCCACCATCAACAATCGTATCAAGTCGGGACAACTCGTCTATCTGTTCGAATATGAAGGGTGGAACGACCTCAAAAACGACACGACGATGTCGCTCTATCTCCATCCGGGGAGCGATGCGAATACGAGCAACGGATTCACCCCGAATCTCATGGGGAATGGGATCTTCGAGATCGACCCGGCCAGTTACGGAGCCCAGGGGACCCCTCAGGCGGAACTGTCGAACGCCTCGGTCACCGCCTCCCAGCTTCAGGCTCAGGGCGGCTCGGTCCAACTGGCGATCCCCGTTGGAACGGGCGTCTCTCCCTTCAACGTGCGAATCCGCGATGCCGTCGTCGAGGCCAACGTCGTGACGCCCAAGGGGAAGACTCAACCGGGCGCGGGCGTCGCTCTCGAGAAGGGAAGCCTCTCGGGTCAAGTGCCCAAAGAGAATCTCAAAACTCTCCTCAACCGGGTATTTGACTCTCGGTGTAGATGTGGAACGAGTGACTATCTCAAACTGAAACAGGGCAAACTTCAGTGCAACCCGTCGAGGACGTGTAGTGGAGGAAGCCCCCTGTGCAGCCAATGCAGTATCATCAGCAATCTCATCGACGGATCCGCCGACATCGATACGAACAACGACGGCACCAACGACGCCTACAGCTTCGAGGCCTCCTTCGAGGCCGTCGTGGCCGACATCGTCGGGGTCTCCTCGCCGTAACAGTGCCAGGTCGCGATTCGTGCGGCTCATGTCGATCTAGCATTCGATCGTTGCAGGGGGCGCGCCGGGGGGATCGTTCGAGAACGTCGTGCCTCCCGAACATTCACCCTTTCAATGTCTTGTCGAATACAGCGGAGTTGTCGTCATGTGTGGGATCGTCGGGTACGTCGGAAACCGAGAGTGCAGTGACATTCTTCTCTCGGGACTCGAGAATCTCGAATACCGGGGATATGATTCGGCCGGTATCGCCATCGGCACCGATCCGGGGGATGTCGAGGTCTGTCGCGTCGAAGGCAAGCTGGGTAGACTCTTCGATGCCTACCGTGAAGAACCCTTCGATGGGACGATTGGACTCGGTCATACTCGATGGGCCACCCACGGTCAGCCCAGTCGCGTCAATGCTCACCCCCACCGAGCAGGTCGGGTTGTTCTCGCCCACAACGGCATCATCGAAAACTACGGCGACATTAAAGACGAACTCACCGACCGTGGCCGGATCTTCGAGAGCAACACCGACACCGAAGTCGTCGCGCATCTGATCGACATTGCCCTCGCCAACGGGGCCGAATCGCTCCACGAGGCGACGCGCGAGGCGCTCGACCGCGTCGAGGGGTCGTACGCGCTCGTCGTCATGGCAACCGATGCGCCCGATCAGCTCGTCGTGGCCCGCAACGCGTCGCCGATGGTCATCGGCGAATCCGATGGCCAGCTCTTCGCTGCCTCCGACATTCCGGCGATCCTCGAGTACACACGCGATTTTCTCTTTCTGGAGGATGGCGACACCGCCGTCCTCGATCGCGACGGGATCGACGTGTATGGCGAAGATGGCGAGCCAGTCGAGCGCGAACGCAAGCACATCAACTGGGACCCGATCTCGGCCGAAAAACAGGGCTACAAGCACTTCATGCTCAAGGAAATCCACGAGCAGCCCTCCTGCGTGATCGACACGCTCCGCGGCCGTACCGACCAGGATCGCGGCGACATCGATCTGCGTGAGGTCGATCTCGATGAAGACTGGCTGGCCGACGTCGAGAAGGTGATGATGATCGCCTGCGGCACGAGCCACTACGCCACCCAGCTCGGCAAGTACGTGCTGGAGAAGCTCGCCCGCGTGCCGGTCGAAGTCGACCTGGCCAGCGAATTTCGGTATCGCGAGCCGATCGTCACCGAGGATACGCTCTGCGTGCCGATCAGTCAGTCCGGCGAGACGGCCGATACGCTGGCCGCCATGCGGGAGGCGCGCGACCGAGGCGCCCGGGTGATGAGTATCGTCAACGTCATCGAATCGACGATCGCTCGCGAATCCGATGGCGTGCTCTACCAACACGCCGGTCCCGAGATCGGCGTCGCCAGCACCAAGGCCTTCACGACCCAGCTCGCAGCCGTCAACATGCTTGCGATCTGGCTCGGCCGTCGGCGCGGAGTCCTCGGCCGCGAAGAGGGACGCCGCATGGTTCAGGAGCTCCGCGAGGTTCCCAACAAAATGGAACGCATCCTGACCGACACCGCTCAGTACGAACAGATCGCTCGAGAGTACTCGTCGGCGAACTCGTTTCTCTATCTCGGACGCGGCAATCAATTTCCGATCGCCCGAGAGGGAGCGTTGAAGCTCAAAGAAATTAGCTACATTCACGCCGAGGGCTACGCGGCGGGGGAGATGAAACACGGCCCTATCGCACTCATCGACGAGGATCTTCCCGTCGTCGTGATCGCGCCCAAGAGTGGCGTGTACGACAAGATGGTGAGCAATCTCGAGGAGGTTAAAGCTCGTAAGGGACGCGTCATCGCCATTGCCAGCGAGGGCGACGAGCACATCCGCGAGTACGCCGATGTCACCATCGACCTGCCGGAATCGGCCGAGTTCGTCCAGCCGATGCTCTCGGCCGTCGCCGTCCAGATGCTCGCCTACCACATCGCGGACTTCAAAGGGACGGATATCGATCAGCCTCGCAACCTCGCCAAGAGTGTCACCGTCGAATGATGCATGGATGGGAGGGGCATCGGCTCGTTCAGTCATCGATCCGGCGCCGTTGATTCTCGACGCGCTCCGGATTCTCCAGTCGTGGTGTTCTCGGATCGACCGAAGCCATCCCGCCCTCGCATGCAGTCGGCGGCCGATGGAATGCCTCGTAGACTTCTCGGAGTTCGGCGGCAGGAGATGTCGGGGATGGCCATCGTCTTCCGTTGGTCTCGGTCTTTCCGGACGAGACGATATCCCATCGCCTCGTAGTCGCGTTCGTACGATGGTCCTCGTGGTCTCACCCTATCATTCGCGTGGATATTTTTTCCTTCGGGCGTCAGCCTCCCCAACCCCCACCTCGAGGAAAAAAGGGCTTGATATGAGGAGCTTGGCTGGTTGATCGCCGAGCATCCTTCATGCGATCCCTCTGCCTCTCCCTCAGGACGATCGCATGAGTATGGAACCATTGCGGACATGAGCTGGCTCAACATGGGTGTCTTCGACATGAACATCCCTGTTGGCCTATCCATACTCGTCTCCTCGAAGCGGGCGAAGGGAGGAGCTCGAAGGGATGTCGGGGGAGACACCCCATGGAGCGCCGGCTCCCAGCCGCCTTGGGAGGGATGAACACTCGCGATCGAGAGCGAGCTATTCAGCGAAGAACGCTAAACCATCGAGCCCCTTGGCGAGATCATGCGTTGCATCGAACTCATGCGATGGGGGCGACTCGGGTCCTCGGAATCTCGACGACGCGTTTTTGGAGCGCCGGTGGCCCCGCCGGCCGATAGTCGGTCGACCGCAAGCGTCGTGCCACGGCGCATCCCACGGTATCCGAGCGGCCCCAATGCGATCGCCCTGCTCTCTCCCTGCACTTTTGTTTGTCTCTGGGACTCGGTCTGGTAAAGTATATCGTCCGTGAGCACTTACTTATGAGATAGTTCGCATTCAGCGTGTTTTTGGCGTTTTGACCACTCCTCTCTCGAGGTGAGGGATGAGCGACGAAATGGGAAACCGCGACAGTCAGCCCCCCGAGCGGCCCACCATCACTGGCTGCGATCGTCGAGCATGATCGGCTCACCGTCGATCGAGACGACCCGCCAATGCCCATTTGACCTCACATGCCAACCGAGTGAGTGCCGAGTGCATGCGATGTATCGAACGGAGATGTCGTGAACCAGCCCGATACCGACATGGAACAGCTCAGATCAATGTCTTCGGAGGAGGAGCGAAAACGGACGTTCCTGGTTGTCGACGACGAGCCGGATATTCTCGACTCGATCCAGCGGATGTTTCGTCACGATTATCGAGTTTTGACCGCCCAGACAGCTGAGCGTGCACTCGAAATCATCGACGCCGAGGACGTCCAGGTGGTCATGACCGACCAGCGGATGCCGAATACCAACGGTGTCGAGTTTCTGGCGGAGCTCCGCGAACGGTATCCTCACATCGTGCGCGTCCTCTTTACGGGCTACAGTGACATCGACCACGTCATCGATGCCATCAACGAAGGACATGTCTATCGCTACATCAGCAAGCCCTGGAAACCCTCGGAACTGAGGCTCTTCGTCGAACAGGCCTTCGAATATTACGAATCCGAGCGGGAGCGCGATCGGCTCCTCGAACGGCTCAAGGAAGCCAACGAACAGCTCGAGCGGCAAAACGAACTCCTCAGCGAGACCAACGAGGAGCTCAAACAGCTCGACCGCATGAAAACCGTCTTCATGGAAGTCGTCAGCCACGAGCTCAACACGCCCATCGCAATCACGCTCGGATACACGTATCTGTTGCAGAAAAAATTCGAAGGAGAGCTCGAGCCCCCGACCGAAAAGGCGCTGGACGGCATTCATTCGAGTACCATGCGCCTGAAGAGTATCTCGAACCGCATCTTCAAGGTCCTCTCCGAAGAGGGACCGGCCTCGACGCTGGAACTGGAGACGATCGAACTCGACGATTTCGTCGAGAACCTCTTCGACCAGATTCAGCCCTTTCTCGAGAAGCGCGGTCAGTCTCTTCGAACCGACATCGCCTCCGGCCTCGAGGAGGTTCGAGCCGATCGCGAGAAGTTGACCGACATCTGTCTGAACCTCGTGATGAATGCCATCAAGTTTTCGGAGGATGGACAGCGCATCGATGTCGCCATTCGATCCTCGTCGAGACGAGATCCGGAGACCCACATCGATATGGTCGTCGAAGATCGAGGGATCGGCATCACCGAGCAGGATCGCTCTCAGATCTTCGATGCCTTCTTCAGTACATTTGATTCGCGCCACCACTCGTCGGGGGATTTCGAGTTCAACAAGCGTGGCATCGGACTCGGCCTGTCGGTTGCCAAGCGATTCACCGAGATGCACGGAGGAGAGATCGAAGTCGAGAGCGAGCACGGCGAGGGCTCTCGGTTCATCGTCACGCTACCGCGGATGGCCGACCCCAACGACGACCGCGAACCCGAGACGACGCTGACCACGGGTCAGTTTTTCAGTTGAGCTCCGAAGACGAGTCGGAGGAGGACGTCTTCGGTGAACGGTCTGCACTCGAGGCGGCCTCGGGGCCGTCCGCCCACTCGCCGCGTTGGAACGTGATGTCTCGGATGTCGGCTGGATGTTCGGGGCGATTGTTCGGACCGGCGGGCATCCGAGCGATCGAGCGCACGACATCGAGATCGCGACACTGCCCGAAAATCGCGTGTCGCCCATCCAGATGCGGAGCGGGTTGCTCCAGGATGAAGAACTGACTTCCGCCCGTATCGGGTCCGCGATTGGCCATACTCAACACACCCGGCCGATCGTGGCTCAACTCGGGATCGATCTCGTCCGGAATGGTGTAACCCGGCCCGAAAGCCTCCGAATCCTCGGGCGCCCCCGCCTGAATGATGAATTCGGGGATGACGCGGTGGAAGGGCAATCCATCATAAAAGGCTCGACCTTCAATGCGCTCTCCCGTCTCGGGGTCACGCCACGCCTGTCGACCTCTCGCGAGCCCGACGAAATTGGCGACTGTTATCGGCGTGCGCTCCTCGAAGAGTTTGCAGCGAATCGTCCCCTCCGTCGTCTCGATGGCCGCGCTCAAGGCGCCTTGCCCCTCGAGATCTTTCGTCCATCGGGCGAGCGCTCGTCGGGATGGAGGCTCGGGAGCAGCTTTTTGGTGAGACGATCGCTCGTCCGATGAGTCTCGATCGCCGGACCGGGGCGAGGAGGGGCTGGCGTTCGAGCGAGTCGAGGAGGTCGAGGATTGGGGGGAGGCACATCCGAGACATCCGGCAGCGAGGCTCAGCATGCCCCCCCACGCGACGAGTACCTTGATCGAGGATAGGAACGGCAATCGGTTCCAGGACAGAGACGAAGCGAGTCGTCGACTCGAATGCATACGCTTGTGTCGGGGTCGAGCGACTTCGACGAGGAGGGCGAAACGAGTAGAGAGCGACGTCTTCACTTGAGGGGCCGGCAGATGATTCGGACACTATCGAGCACCTGGCCGGCCCCGCCGCGGATTCC
>JAQCND010000494.1 GCA_028274765.1 Bradymonadaceae bacterium | reverse complement strand
AGACTGGCGGCGGCCCGATGCGGTCGAGGCGGGGCGTGTCTGCGCCCAGTTGTCGGGACTCGAGGTGGGGAATTACCTCGTCGTCGAGGTCCAGCCGACATACGAGCCCTTCGAGCGCCAGCCCGCGTCGACTCGATTTCACCTGCGACGGACCTCGGAGCGGTTCAAAGTCGTTGGCATCGTGCGGTGATCGGGGCGTGGGCCACTCGTATTCGTTTTGGCGTACTGCCGCCCCTTCGGAGCTCGAACGTGATAGATATCAACACTTGGACTCCGGGCTTCCTCCCGGAGCTATCCGCTGCCGCCCCCTTCGGAGGCTCGGAAGATGGCCGCTTCAACGGAGGGAATATGCTAAAGCGAACACGCATGGGGCGTGGGCTCGGAGGGAGTACATCCTCAACTGAGCATCGGTTGCAGATAGTGGTAGACGAACCAGTAGGCGGCCACGGCAAGGATGGCCATCACGACGAGATGGAGCGAGGCGGCACGGGGGTTGGGCCAGCCTCGTCCGGCCCACGGAACGGCGGCCATGCCCACCAGAGATGCTTCGTCTTCATCGTCCTGATAATCCTCGGGTTCCTCGAACCCTCGCTCGAAGGGACTGGGGCCCGATTCCGAGAGTTGCTTCTCGACGAGCTCAGCGATCTCTTCGCGCAGGTGATCGAGGTCGACGCCTCCGAAGTGGCGTGTCACGTAGTCGACGAGGGCCTCGGCGTCCTCGAATCCGCCGTGGGCGTGTCGCTTCCACTCGCCGGATGACTCCAGTTCGCCTCGCCAGGTCGAAGCGTTGTATCCATCGACGGGTTGGCGGCGGACCTGGAGCTGGGGGCGATATCGCTCGTCGACGTGACGCTTCTCGATCAAAAAAAGAGCGATTTGATCGGAATCGATGGCGAGTTCGAGGAGTCGGCGCGCATCTCGACCCCGGCAGAGACGTTCGCCCGACCCCCAGGCCCGTACCTCGTCGAGTGAGACGTTCAATCGGTCGGCGAGCTCCAAGGGCGCGAGTCCGAGGGTCGACCCGATCGAGGTGACCTCCTCGGCCGACAGTTCGGGAGTTGACGTGGATTCGAGCGCCTCGCCTTGCGGGGGGCTCTGTGTTCCTCGGGCCATGGAATCGTCTCGTCGTTGAGGGCGACCAGGAGGCTGAGAAGGATCATCTCTCCATGTGATACGTCCTCGTCGATCCTATCGTCCCTCCCGACGAATGAGAAATCGAGTCGTCCCCGGACCGATGGTAGTTAAATAAACAATCGAGTGACGTCAGTTGTCGTTTCGCTCCTCCCGACAAGGAGTCGCACTGCCGTCGCCACCATCAACCCGGCGCCCTGCCAGCAGGGATGCTCATTTCACAGAAATATAAAGGCGCTCCGTACGGTAGGATGTACCCTCGTCACATGAGACGCCTTCCGGAGCGCCGGCGTCCTCGCCGGCTTGGGATGAGAGACTCCATCCCTCGAACGAAAGTTTAACCCCCATAGGTCCGGGGACGACAGACAGGTCTCTCACTCCCGGGTCACGGCGGCGAGTGCCCATCCGAATCGCTTCTGACAGGTCTCTTCATCGGGGCGTCCGTCGGCCGGTGACGAAAGAGCGTGCGGATCGACCTGGACTTCCTCCTCGTTGGCATCCATCTGGGCGACCATCTGACGGACGTTGGAGGCGGGATCGACGTCGCGCTCCTCGAAGAGACGTTCGGCAACCCGCTCGATGATCTCGTCTCGGGAGGGGAGATTCCATTCGACGATCAGGTCGTCGGGCACGTCGCGGTCGAGATGCTCAAAGTGGGCCTCGATGTAATCGAGATGGTCGGTATGGCGCTCGAGCGTCCAGTCGCTTTCACTCCAAGCCTCTTCGATCATCGCGAGTTCGCCGAGTCGCGCGTGCCCCCAGAAGTCGATCCGCTTCTGGTCGCGATCGACGATGAGACAGTTGCGGATGTGGCGCTGGAGATCGTGTTCCGAATCCTCGTCGTCGGTGTAGTCGTCGCGTGCTTGATCGAGGCTCGGCAACTGGTCGAGTCCCTCGAGGATGTCGGGGCCGCTTCCGAGGACGTCCTCGATGTCGTGGGCCGAGATACAGTCTCGGTGAACACGGTCCTCGACGATGGTGACGAGGGAGTTTGCGATCTCCCGTTTGTCGTACCGGGCTCCGAGTGCTTCGGGGGGAGGCGGCTCGTCGCCGGTTGGCCCGGAAGTGAATGTCATTGGATCTTCGCCGACCTGTTCGGCCAGGTCGGGAATGCCCCAGTCGGCCCATTCGACAGTCCAGCCCCATCGCCCCCACAGCCCCTGCATGAGTTCGAGGAAGATGGTCCGATACGGAGGGTCGTTGAGGAGTTCGCCCCCGAAGAGGACGATGGTCTGTGTGTCTCGGTCGAGAACGGCCCCGCCCTCGCC
>JAQCND010000492.1 GCA_028274765.1 Bradymonadaceae bacterium | reverse complement strand
GAGATCCGTCTGATCTTTCAGAAGTTGGCCCGGATTCAGGCCGCAGACGTCGCTCACGAGGGTGCAGACCTGACCATCCTCTTTCTCGGAGCACTGATTGTCGGCGAGGGTGGAGAACTCCTTGCCACTCTCCTGGTCGGTACTGCAGGCGATGGGCTGGTCGCAGTTCGGATTGCTGGAGGGACAGAGGTCGGGATCGTCGGTGTTTTCGTTCGGGATACTCAGGACCGGATTCGAGGAGGGATCCGGATTGTTGAGACATCCACAGTTTTCGAGCACGCCGTTGATGGAGGTGACGACGTCGCGGAGGCGAACGTATCCTCCGAGTTTGCCGTCTTCGATGACGACGCCGCTGCCCTCGAGCTCACTTTCACTGCTGTTGATGTTGCCTTCGACCTTGGCGCCGTTGACGTCGAGCGACAGCTCGCCGATCTGCGGGATGTTGAACTGAAGCGACACCTGACCGGGACCGGCTTCGATCGAGCCATCCTGGAGCTGAGCCGGGGCCACCTGCGCCTCCGGCTGGGTGCCCTTGTCGAAGCTCGCCGGATTGATGGCCACGGAGGTGCCTTTACCGGGCTTGCCGCTGACTTCTTCGCCATATTCGGCGAGGTAGAAGTTGAGTTTGAATTCGTCGTCGTTCTGAAGGTTGTCGAGTCCCTGATGTTCGGCGACGAGGACGAATTCGCCCTCTTTAATCGCGCTATCGATCTCCGCATCGGCGTCGAACTGGCTGCTGAAGAGCTGGAGCAGGCGGGAGAGCTCGTTGTCGATATCGTCCTGCTCTTCCTGCTGGTCCATGTCGTAGCAGCAGCTTTGAGCTTTATCGCTCGCAACTTCGAGATCGGTCAAGGCCGAAGCGGGGCCCCATCCCTCGAAACTGGCCATCTGACCGCCCGTGACGCTACACCGGTCGGGCTGATCGCTACCTTCACATTTGGCCTGGCCGCCTTCGCTTTGGAACTCTTCTTTGACCTGGGCACCTCCACTGCTCCCACCGCTATTGTCGCCAGCATCAGTTTCCGAGCCGGTACCGGCATCTCCATTGTTGTTGTCACCTCCACCGGTTGAGCCACCATCCGACGAGGTCATGTCGCCGGCGTCTTCGGTCGATGATCCGGTACTTCCGTCGTCTCCACCACAGGCACTCACGCCTGTGCCGGCTACCAATAACAGCGCAAGACACGAGATTGCGTGCTTTGATGCTCTCCTCATCACAACTTCTCCTGAATCCAAAAAAGTCCGAGCGGTTTAGAGTGAGCAAACCCTCATTGTCCTACAAAAGACGCTATCAGACAGCGTTATGCTCTTCAAGGTAGAGCACCTCGCAGACGAGGGGAGCAGCGGACGTATCAATAACGAGATTGGACTCGAGTTTTCACCTCGATCTTCGATCGTTTGGCCCGCGTATCCCCTCTGAGAGCGAGCGGTAACGTGTTTGGCGCGTGCCGATCAGATGGATCGCCAGACCGCTTCCCGGGACCATGTCAGACGACATTCATGTCGAGGGATGGAGGAGAGACATCGAGCGGGAGGGGACATGCCTCGAGAAGGGCAGCTCTGCCCCCATCGACAGGAGGAGAGGTCGCATTGGCCTCAGAGAAATAGAAGATACGACGAAGTCGCCATGCGCACCGACGGCCTCTCGAGTCGGTGATGGTCGGAGGAGAGTGAACGCTGGGGAGGTCTGGAGGTCGTCGAGTATCGTTCCGAGGGTACGATCGACGAGACGGCCTCTTGTTCCGCGTCATCCTCGGGCTTGAAAATCTTCGGGATATCGTTCCAGCTTCTGAGATTGTCAGGGAGGTCGAAGGTGGCGCGTGGCATCGACGAGCTGTAGAGGGCGCGATAGCGGACATAACTCGTCATGACCTTGCGGACGTATCCGCGTGTCTGTTCGTAAGTGAGCGATTCGGCCCAGGCATCGATCTGGCGATCCCCGAACCGCTCGAACCACGAGCGCATCGCTCCCGGGCCCGCATTGTAAGAGGCGAGGGCCAGAGGGACGCTGTCGCGGCTGAACTCGAGCACGGCTCGCGTGAAGATGGTCCCGAATCGGACGTTGGTGTCGGGCTCCTGGAGGTCGTCTCGCCCCACCCACCCCTCCTCGAGGTAATTCTGAGAGACGACGTTGGCCGTGCCCGGCATCAGTTGCATGAGCCCGATGGCCCCTGCGTAACTATCGACTTCGGGGCGAAAGCCGCTCTCTCGCTGCATGATGGCCTGTAGAAGATAGGGCGACACGTCGTACTGCTTGCCGTACTTGTGGGCGAGCGGCATGTAGTCGAGTGGATAGGCCAGTCCCCACTCGCGAAGATTGAAGTAAGAGGGCGTCGAGTTCCCCTCGATGTGGTTGCGCATGAAAGCTTGAGCCCGGAAGGGATCGTCGTTTTTGAGACGAAGGGAGGCGAGTAGGCGATGTGAGCCCTCGGGGGTCGTATCTGCTTCGAGACGCTTGTTCATCAGATCGATCGCATCTTCATAGAGGCCGATGCGCGCATAAGCCACTGGGAGCTTCAGTGCCTCGTGAGCAGGAATCTCCAACGACCCGAGATCCTCGATCTGGCGTCTCGTCAGCTCGGAGTCGGGGAGAGCGATGACGGGGGTCCGCCCCATGGACTCGAGGCGAGAGGCAGCCAGATGGCCGTACCAGGTCAGAGCGCCCTCGTTGATGACCTCCTGAAACCGCTCGGCGGCCACCGAGGTATCATCGCGTCGAAGGGCCGCCATCGCTCGCCAGTAATCGGCCTTCAGCTCCAGAGGAAGACCGGCTGTATCCTCGCGATCGCCGAATCGCTCGGCGAGTTCGGCCAGCGGACGATCGACGGCGTCGTACTGGCCGGCCAGATAGGTGTTGAAGCCGCCTCGCCACAGAGCCTCGTCGACGTGGGAGGACGAGGGATGGAGTCCGACGAGTTCGATAAACGCCTCACGAGCTGCGGCATGGTCGTTGTGAAACTGATGCAGGCGCCCCGTGTGGAAGCGCGCGTCGTCGCAGAGGTGCTGGGTGGGGAATTCCCGGCAGAGGCGAGCATACAGTTCGATAGCGCGATCGTCTCGGTCGAGGCGGCGGAGGGCCCGAGCCCATCCGTAGTAGAGCCGGGGTCGGATGATGGAACTTTCGACGCGTTCCTCGGCCTTCTCGAAGAGGTCGACCGCCTTCTCTCGGCGGCGCTTGGCTTCGGCCTGGAGCCCTCGGCGAAAGAACGACCATCCATCGACCTCGTCGCCCGAGACGCCGGCGATGTCGGCCGTCTCGATCGAGAGCTGTTTGGCCTCGTAGTAATCCCCTCGGTCGATGAGTTCACGGATGCGGTCGATACGTTCGGCCACCGACACGATGTCGAGGTCCTTTCGGGTCTCGAGCTCCTCGATGCGCTCGGCGACGTCGTCTCCGACACGCCACCCATGGGTCATTCGATACAGCCCCGAGAAAACGCGCGTGGCTTCACCGAGCCGATTGGCTTCGACGAGGATTTCTCCCTGGGCCTTGCGCGTCTTGTACTGAAACCACGATCGATCCGAAGAGGTTCGAAGTTCTTCGAGGAGTCCGAAGGCGCGGTCGACGTCACCCTGCTGGGCGAGCTGACGGGCTTCGCGTAGATGGCGGGCGAGTTCGGGGGAACGCGAATCGGGGGCGGACGGGCTATCCCCGAGTCGTCGGGCTGCCATCTCGGCGACTACGTCGTCTCGCTGGGCGAGCTGGCGCATCGTGCGTCGACCCCGAGTCGAGTGACCGGCACACATGCGAATGCGAGCGACGGCGTAGCGGACGGCGGGAATGTTTCGGAGCTCTTCAGAACGGTCGCTCGCCTCGAGAGCGTCCCGTGCCTTGGGCAGCGCCTCTCGACACTCGTCGTCGACCAGAAGCTGCATGGCCTCCTTCCACTTCGGATGGGAGACGTGCGGCGTGACGTCCAATGTCTCGCCGACGGGCGCGAAGAGGGCTCGCTTGCCCTCCTCGACAAACGATTCGAGCGAGCCGTCGAGCGGCGATGGTGGGGAATCGGACGAGGCCGACGCCGTCGCATCGTCCATCTCAGAGGTCGATGGCTCTCGTCTCTCGGGTCCCGATGGTGTGCGAGCCGACGCCTCTCGAACCGATGGGTCGTCGGCGGCGACTTCGCGCGCCGTGGTGACAACCTGCTGGACAGCTCGTCGCACCTGGGAGGGCGGACGGTCGTTCGAGCCGCCCGTGATGTCGTCGATCGACGAGGGCGAAGGCGTTGAAGATGCCTCGTTTCGGGCCTCGTCGGGAGACGAGGTAGAATCGTCCGTCTCGGCATCCCCATTGATCGGAAGCTCCGAGGGGGGTGTCGCGTTGGACGGAGTCGAAGGGTCGGTGGATTCGACTGCGCGAGCCGACTCGTCGGAGGATGTCTCCGAGGTCTCGTCCGTATCGGCGGCCCGAGCAGCGGTCGTGCCCCCCATTGTGACGAGTAAACAAAAGAAAACGCGCGTCGTCGTTCGGTTCGGCATGCAGCGCAACACGGTATTTATCTCCATCGCGTGAAGATCACATATGGGGCGTCAATCACTATACCCGAATGAACACCGTTCGGCCAGAAGATAGATGTCGACGGCGACAGCGGAGCCACGAGAGGTCGCGTATCCCGAGAGAACACATCCGCTTGGCCTCGAGACGACGTGAGTGTCGAGTTGAGCACGCGAAACCGGGGGCAATTTCGATTGAACTCGGCGAGCCACCGACCCGTATTCGGTCTCGCATGTGCTCCGGCTGATATCTCGCACATGTCGGCGCACTTGCGGCGACCTGTGGACAGTACTCCGCGTCGAGTGACTTCTCCCCGGGACGAGGGAGTGAGCGACCTCGAGATTCGCGGTCGAGACGAATTGACCATATCGCCGGACCTTTCGTACTCGTATGGAAATGATGGTAACGTATAAACATCGGATAAACGGAGCGATTCGCTTCAAGCGGCTTTCCCCCACTCGTGGTGGACGGGGATCGCTCAGCTTGCGCGAAGCCCTCGCCAGCCCGCGTAGGCGAAGAGTGCCCCACTTGCGAGGTTGAACAATGGAGCGGAAGTCAATCCGAGCGTCCCCAGCCATCCCAGATCGTGGGAGGCGAGTCCATACACGGGATCGGCGGGGACGTCCATGAGACGCAGGACACCGGCAGCAAACACCCAGCCAGGGCGTTCTGCGGGATCGAGCGCAGCGATGCCCTGAACGCCGCAAAAGACGAGCCAGAGGACGCCGGTGCGGGTGAGGAGCGGCGAGATCGAGCCCTCGTGATACGGGTGGATGAGCGCCATGTACGTATCGGGCGCGAGGGTGGCGACCCCGCCGAGGACGAGATCGAAGAGGGCGAGTCCGGCGAGTGAATACGACAACGACTCGAGGAGATCGTGGGCTCGGCGATGCTCTCGCTCCTGGAACGATGGAAGCGTATCTCGTAGCCCCTCCTGCAACGAACGCGGCTCCCAACCGAGCTCGTCGCGCGCCTTCTGACCCGAAAACAGACGGGTGACACCTCGACTCATCTCGATCGTCTCTCGGACGTCGTCTCGGCTCTTGCTCCACCACGACCCGAGTGATTCCGCGAGTGGCCGCACGAGTGCCATGAGTCTATCGGGGCGTTCGACTCGGGGTTTGGGACGACCCGTCTGCTCGGCAAGTGCCTCGAACAACTCCTCGAACGTCGCCGGTGTCCCGCTGACGAGGTATCGCTCGCCGACGTCTCCCCGCTCGTAGGCTAGTCGCAGCGCGGTGGCTGCATCGTCGACGTGCGTCAACGTGTAACCGGCGTCGCGATCCAGATACACGAGGGCGCGACCGGCGAGATGGTGCTCGATCAGATCGGCGACGGGGCTGTCGTCCCCCGGACCATAAACCGTCGAGACGATGGCATGGACGATGGGGGCGCCCTGTTCGATGCGAGATTCGACGAGACCGTGCGCTCGCGCCATCGTTTCGGCGTAGACCGAGCGGAGGGGCTCGTCGGAGCGCTCTTTCGATTCGTCACACACCTCGCCGTCGGTATCGCCGAGCGAAGTATCGGAGCCACAGTAGACGATGCGCTCGACACCGGCCTCGTCAGCCGCGTCGAGTACGTGGCGCGTTCCCTCGACGTTGACCTCGTACATCCGCTCGGCATCTCCGCCGAGTTCGTCGATCGCGGCTAGATGACAGACGCCATCGGTATGCTCCATGGCCTCGCGGACCGAGGACGGCTCGGTGACATCGCCCTGGACGACGTCGGCGCCCCGTTCGGTCAGTGCGTCGGCCGTTTCGGGCGTTCGCGTCAGTATTCGGACGTTGTAGCTCGCCTCCAGTAGTTGGTGAACCAGACGCTCGCCGATGCTTCTCGTCGCGCCCGTAACCAGTAACCGATCCACGTGCTCGCTCCTCGCTCGCAAGACATGTCGATGGAGTGATGTCGAGGTCGTCCCCTCTCATAGAAGATTCGACAAGCGAGATCACGTCATCTCCGACCGGTCGGATCGCATTCGAAGGGGACAGTCAGGCTAGGGGGGTGAGTAACGTGACCGACATGGAGCCGAGCGCTACATCGCGCCATGAAGCCCGACATGTGCGTCGCCCATGCTCGCTCCCCCTTCTCCGAGGCTTCTCGAGGAGAGGGGCGATACAGGTCAATGACACGGCGAGGCGATCCGATCGGCGGCGGAGATACGCCACAGCACGTTCGAAGACAAGGTGGAGGATTCCCTCATATTCAGATGCAAGCGTGCAGATCTCGGACGAGCATCCGTGAGGGACGAGAGCACCGGAGGTTGGCTCTCATATCCTCGGCGGACACAGTGATGAGAGTCGTGTCTCCGGATCGCGACACGAGCGAAGAGGCGTGAAAGTGGAGGAAGAGCCGGGGGACGCGCGACGCGGCGGACGACACGAGGGCGACCGATCGCCTCGCGCGGCCCCAAGGACATAAATAGCTATCGGCTGAAACGTCCCGTCAACATCGCCTGGCCGATGCGATGGTTGCGCGCCGCCGATTTGACGGCCTCGTAATCGGGGATGCCCGTGATATTCAGGCGATCGACGTCCAGCGCCCAGATGTGGAAACGATAGCGGTGGGGCTCGTCGCCTTCCGGGGGACAGGGCGCTCCATACCCCACCTCGTCAAAGTCGTTTTCGGCCTGCCGGTATCCGTCGGTACTCGCCTTCTGAGGGAGCTCCGACGAGAGCGACATCTGCTCGGCGGGGATGTTGTAGACGGCCCAGTGTCTGGCGGTCCCGCCGGGGGCATCGGGGGCCTCGCAGAAGATGACGAAGCTCTTGGTCTCACCGGGGACGTCGCTCCACTTGAGGGGCGGAGAGACGCCATCGCCCTCACAGGTGTATTTCTCGGGGATGGGAGCGTCGTCGTTGAAGACACTGCTGGAAAGTCTCATGTCGAAGCCTCGGACGTTGGAGAGAATCGAAGATCACGGGGAACGGTTTCATCCAGATCGCGAGTCACTCGAAGCTTTGGGAGTACGTCGAGGGCATGACCTTCGCGCTGCGGACTCGTATCCCCGCACGATGTTCGTCGTCTATACGGCGACTCACCTGCAAGATGGACACGACCCTCGACCGCTCAAACTTCGATGTTTGAACTCTCCGGCCAGCCCCCCCACCTTGGATAGGCCGATCGCACAGGGATGGAACGACCGCAGATATGAACCGACGAGGACGCCGGCGCTCCGGAGCCAGACCTCTCGACTCGACTCGATAGCGGCTCCCAGAGGAGCGCGAAGGGATGTCGGGAGAGACGCCCCTTGGAGCGCCGGCTTCCAGCCGGCTCGGGACGGCGAAGACCCTCGCGATCGAGGGGATCTATCCGGCAAAACACGCCAGAACATCGAGAGGGTTGGCGAGCTCGAACGCCGAATCGAACTCGAATGCGATCGCCCTGCCCCGCAACACGTGTGACTTGTACCTTCAATGATCGCCCCGTGCCCTGGACGTCGGCGATTGCATTGCCCTCCGAGCCGTGCCAAGAGGAGCGATGCTCGACGATAGAAGACGACTTCAGCCCTCTATCTCCGTGTCTCGCCACGACTCGTCCCTCCCCGTCGGTTTGCTCTACATGATGGGCGCTGCCTTCTTTTTCAGCGTCATGAGTCTGCTGGTCAAATGGGTGGGCCAGCGCTTACCGACCTTCGAGATCGTGATGGTTCGAAGTGTCCTGATGTTGATCTTCGCCTACGGTCATCTGTGCTGGCTCGGCCGCGACCCCTGGGGCCACGACCGTCCGAGATTGTTGTTGCGCGGCGTGCTGGGCTTCTGTGCACTGAGCTGTTTCTACTACTCGATCACGCATCTTCCGCTGGCGGATGCCACGCTCCTCCAGTATCTCAATCCCATCTTTACGGCGCTCATCGCCGCCCTCTTTCTGGGGGAAGCGATACGGACCCTCGAGATCGGAGGGATGGTCGCGAGTCTGGTCGGCGTCGCTCTCATCCAGCAGCCGCCCTTCTTGTTCGGTGGCGAAGCCCGTTTGGCGGCTTTTCCCGTCATGGTCGCGCTCGGTGGTGCCCTCTTCAGTGCAGGAGCCTATGTGACAGTGCGCTCGCTGCGCTCGACCGAACATCCCATCGTCATCATCTTTTTCTTCTCGCTGGTCGCCGCACCGGCCTCCGTGCCCCTGGCGTGGTCGTCGGCCATCGTGCCGCGAGGGGGCGAATGGGGACTACTGATCGCCATCGGCGTCGTCACGTACGTCGCTCAAATCTGTTTGACCCGCGGGCTACAACTCGAGAAGGCCGGACGAGCGACCGCCATCACCTATCTCCAGATCGTCTTCGCCTTCGGCTGGGACATGTTGATCTTCGACCAGTATCCCACGGCGCTGAGCTCGCTGGGGGCAGTGTTGATCGTCGGGAGTGCCCTGACGATCGCATGGGTACGAGCTCGTCAGCGGAGCGCCTCCTCCGGAGATGGCAACGCGGATGCCTGACGAGCGAGACAGAATATCGAGGATGAAAAAGCCTCGCCTTGGACGGCCGTTCGGGATGCGCTACGTCGAGTCTCTCGCCCTACAACACCCCCGAGCTTGGAG
The DNA here is from genome assembly GCA_028274765.1 of Bradymonadaceae bacterium. Taxonomy (GTDB): domain Bacteria; phylum Myxococcota_A; class Bradymonadia; order Bradymonadales; family Bradymonadaceae; genus CAJXPB01. The sequence goes on along the minus strand of JAQCND010000492.1, from coordinate 715 downwards.
AGGGCAACTCCGATGGCATCTCCGCATTCAGCGGTTGAACTCCAGTCGACCCATGGAACTGTATCTGTTGGTCCCTTCGACGTCTCCGAAGAGGGTGACGATATAGCTTCCCGCCTTGTCGACCGGGCACGTCACCTCGACCGTGTCGCGCCCTCCAATGTCACAGCGCGTCCCCGACGTCCCGTCTTTCGACGCGATCTTGGCCATCACGTTGTCGCTCGAGGTGCCCTGGATGCGGAGGAGGGCGTCTCCATCGATGCTGACCTGTGAACGAGTGGGTTGCACGAGTTCGAGGCCCCGGCTGTGAAACGAGGGCTTGAGCATCGGTTGGCGCATGAACGCTCCCCGAGTAATCGGATCGGAGCGAAGCTGCCAGCTCGAGTTGTCGGGAAAGTGAGTCAATCCGAGAATCTCGGGAGGCGTAAAGAGATAGGTGGAGTCGTACTCTTTTTCGAACTCCGTGCCGTCGACATGCCCGGCCCCCCAAGTGGCGTCGAGGAGGTACCAATCTCCCTCGATGCGCACGGCGTTCCAGGCGTGTCCATCGCCGCTGACGTCTCCCTGCTGGTCGCGCGAGACGCCCGAGACGTAGACGACCTTGAAGCCCAGCTTCTCGCCGATGGCCTCGACGAGATTGGCATATCCCGCACAGACACCGATTCGTTTCTCGAAGACCGTCGGGGCGTCTTGGGGCGGATAGCGTCCGGCGGCGAGG
>JAQCND010000214.1 GCA_028274765.1 Bradymonadaceae bacterium | reverse complement strand
GAGTTCACCGGACTCCGACTGTTCGAACGAGGAGGCGATGAACCAGCTCCCCCCGATCGTCAGGGCGAGTATGAGCAGACACGTCAAAGGAAACCTCCCGTCTCTGAGGAGAGGTGCGTATGGTTCGATGGATGGCGCTTCGATACGACGGTGATGCTCGATACTTCGATCTCGACCGAGCCCCGACCCGGTGCGGTGTGCTTCGTGTCGAGCCCGCGTCGAGGGAGCCGCCTTCGTGCATCGTCAACGAGTCAGAGCGGCGAAGCATTCGACCGACCGGGTTTGCAGCTCGTCGTCCGATCGTGTCTGGAGGTGGGTCGAGACGAGAATGACCTCGAGTCCACGCGGTTCGAGCCGCTCGTCTAGGTTCTCTCGGAGCCGGCGTTGCCACGCCTCGCGCTCTTCGATGAGCTCCGCCCGTTCGAACGTCTCGGCCATGTCACTCAAGAGGGTGCCGACCGTCTCTCGGGTCCTCTCCTCGGGGTTTTCGTCCATGAGATCCTCGACGTGGCTTCGCACCGCCTGCTCGCGGGTCGGGACGTGAACGTGGAGCGTCCAATCGAACGTCACCTCGTGGCCGTCTTCTGTCGTGACGGTCTGCCAGTCTGAGAGTCGCGACACCGTCGTATAGAGCACTTCGGACTCCGAGCCCGGCCACAGCCAGCACGAGGTGCCGTAAACAAAGGCCCCTCCTCGGGGATTGGGCACGAGCAACCACTCGTGAGGTCGAGCCAGGCGGATATGGGAGAGCAGCCACGCCCCGACGACGAGAGTGAGAATCGACAGAAAGACACACATCGCGAATCGATCCAGGGGCTCTGAGCACGGCTCTGAGCACGTCAGGTCGATAGAAGACGATACACGCACCGCTGGCAGGGGGCAAGCTGTGTGAGTCGCACCATGCTGTCGAACGGATGCCTCATCTGCCCGAAGACGCCCCACGCTCGCCGGGGCTGGCGACGAGCACGCAGGGACGCAGGAACGGCGAAGCATCGGGGTAGAGGAGGGCGCTCGCCCCGCCATCGAACCGCGCCGAGCCCTCCGCGATCGTCCCCTTGACGGCCGGCCGGTCGGCGGCAAACAACGAGCAGGGGTCGCGGAGGTGGTCAGCACGAGGAGACGCATGGGTCGAGTCTCCCCGATCCGGGAGCGGCACGTGATGGACTGGGAGAAACCATTATGATTCGACCTCGACATCCTCGAATCGAATGACGGCCCCGTCCTCCGTCGACGTCCGCCGCAGCGAGAGCCGAAGCGGACCGAACGTCTGGTAATTCAACCATCGAAATGTTCCCTCGCGTCCGCCCTCGAGCCGATACGACCAGCGTGTCACGCGCCCCGACTCGCGGTCGACGGTCAACCAGTAGGTGTCACCGGGCGTGAGGCCGACGTCGCCAAAGGTGAGCTTCAGGCGGTTCTCGCCGTCGATCGAACGATTGACACCGGGATCGAAGAGCTTGCTCGGCGCCAGCAGCCAGTAACTGTCGTTGAGAAAGGCCGACCAGGCCTCGGCGGCTCGCTCCGGATCGACCTCGGGCGCTACTTGTTTCCAGACGTCGACATGATCCGCGGGGCGTTCGGTGATGGGGGTGAGGTCGTAGTCGTGGAGATGTCTCAACGTCACCGAATCGCCCTCGAATTCGACCGTCAGACGCCCCTCACCGGGATGCCAGACGTGACGGCGTTTCAGGCGCGTCTCGCCATCGACTGCGTAGACGAAAGTGAAGGCCATCTCGTCGATCTCGTTCGGATCACCGGCGTATTCAGCGACCCGTCGAGCAAAGCGATTGACCGTGCGAGCCTCCGTATTCTCCGTGTCGGCGGCGGGTTCGTCCTCCTGAGCATGACTGATCTTCGGGGCCCACACGAGCCCCAGCGAGAGAGCAAATCCGAGTATCCATCGAGCGACGACGGCCGTGTTCGAAGAAGTCATCGGCATGGCGGCGAGGGAGCCTCGAAGTTCGGTGAGCATCTCGACTCATCACGCGTATCACAGACGTCCGACACGGTGCAGGCCACGATAGAGGGCCATCGCATGTGAACGTCTCTGTCCACGCGGTCGATTCGCTCGCCCCGCTTCGAGGGGGCGCGCGTCGACGTGCCAGCAGGCTGCTCACTTTGAAAATATAGAGGCGCTCCGAAGGAGAGCGAAGTTATCGTTCCTCCGACGCCGCCCGGAGCGTCGACGGATCGCCGGCTCATCTCCACGATGGCTTCATCCTTGTGCGCTTGCCCTCGGCCACGACACTCTCTCGGGATGCCGATCCCGCGACAAGCGAACGTCCCGAATCCATACACCCGACTCCTCATCCGTACATACCATTCGGTCGGTCGGCGAGATACGCTGCGAGTTGTTCGTCGGACGATGGTGGCTGGCGACACATTCGAGAGAGCGGATGATGCCGCAGGGTGTGACTCAGATCCGTGGGATCTCGACGACGCATGGTCGGGAGCGCCGGCGGCCCCGCCGGTCGATCATCGAGTCGGTCGACCGCAAACGTCGTGCGACGGCGTATCCCACGGTATCCGATCGGACCCGATGCCGCATTCACGGGCCGGCCACCGGACATCGGTGCTCCCGGACGTCCCCTCGCCTCATCCTGGTCTGTCACATGGAGCACTCGTCCCCTGCCGACGACGCTCCCACGCAGTGGATGGCCGAGCCTCCATCATCCGAGATGGGGGTGGGCTTCGCTATCGTTGCCACCTATTCGATTTGAAATATTTTGGTTTCCAAGGCATCACATGGGATAGATGCTCCCGCGACGCTTTCAACAGGAGGGACGATCATGACGGACGACGACACAGCTCGCGAGCTCGCCGACCTCGATCAGCAACTGGACGTCGACGAACTCGCCCGAGCCTGGCGCGAACACGTCGATATCGAGGATCGACGCTACCGACTCCGCACCTACGAGGACTGCTTTGTCGGATCGGAGGCCTGCGAGTGGCTCGTCGAGTCGGGTCGGGCCCGGGACTTCGAACAGGCGGAGATGATCGGCAACGTCCTTCTCAACGCCGATGTCTTTCACCACGTGTTGCGCGAGCACGAATTCAAAAACGATTACTTCTTTTATCGATTCACCGCAGACGAGGAGCATGGACGACGGGCCGAGACGCCGGAGGGGCAGCCCGTCTCGTGGGAGAATTTTCTGGGCAGCTCCCCCGGTTCCGAGAGCGCCTCGCGACTGAGGCCCGATCTCTCCGACGGGCGGGAGGCGCGATCGGAGATGCACCAGGCCTCCGAGATGGAGGTCGAGCCGATGGACGATCACAACGTCGAACTGCTCGACCAGGTCCATCCCCCCGCCTGGGTCAATCCGGAACCCCCGGATCGCTACAACACGGTCGTGGTCGGGGCCGGCACGGGGGGGCTGGTGATGGCCGCCGCCGTGGCCGGACTT
>JAQCND010000491.1 GCA_028274765.1 Bradymonadaceae bacterium | reverse complement strand
TGTCCCAGTACATCTCCGAGAGGTTGAACAGGATCTCGGCCCGCTCCGGATCATCTTTGGACATCGACTCCAAGAGATCCTTGAGTCGGACGATCGCCTCGTCTTGTTTCTTGAGGCTCTCGAAATTCTTCTCGGCGATAAACTCCTCGGCCTTGAACTGAGGTCTTTCTTCCTCGTCTTCAAGGGAGGGGCGATCTTTTTGGTCTTTGGCCTCGGCGACGTCGACCTTGCGCTCCTGTTTTTTCTCGGCCGCGCTCGCCGCCTCGGCCTCCACTCCGACCGACAGGAGAGCCATCGAGCCAATCGCAACGAGACGTTCCAGTGACATGAACCGATCCAGCCTCATGGTACTTGCTCCACGTGTTCGCGGATGGGTGCCTCGAGGGGGTGCTGTCTTATCGGGAGGGAGTCGAACCGACCGCCATCTCGGAGATCCAGCGCTCCTCCCGGTTTATTCCCCGTTATCGTTGACACTTTGACCCCACGTTAAAGACGTAGTGGCCGACTTCATCCCGCCAGTACTCACCCTTGAACTCCCAGTAAACTGCTTCGGATCCGGCTTCGATCTCTCTCTTTTTGACATTCTTATCGACCTCCATGCCCGCCCGAATATCCGCTTCGATCTGCCCTTTTTCGGCCCGGGCGACCTCGAAGAGAATCTTTTTCTTCTGGTTGAGAAGTTCGTCCAGATTGTCGACGACTCGTTCGAGACGTGTCTTGGTCAGCGAGCCGGCGTCCTCGACGGCAAAACTTCGAGCGAGGTTGGCCTCCTGGAGTAGCGACTGGCCGAGCGGACTCGATGTCCAGGAGCTCGGCATCGAACGGATCTTGTCGACCTCGCGATCGATGAGTTCGACGAGATCGAACTTCTGTCGGACCTTTTTGTCGTCGAGTGCGCCCCGTACAATGGGGCCGATCTCCTCGCTGAAAGTCACGTCGCCGTTCCGGACCTTTTCGTACCACTTGTGCATCTGCGTGTTGCTTTTTTGCTGGCCCAGTACGTTTTGAAGCTTCTTTTGGAGGGGAGCGTATGTGGCCTCGAAGCGCTCGAGTTCGTAGCGCACGCGATCGTATTTGCAGTTGTAGAAGTAGATGACCGAGGCCAGAATGGGACCCTCCGGGAAATAGGCCTCCTCGAAAAACGGGGAGGTCAGCGAGTGGAGGTTGCCGAGAGCGCGGTTGTACTGATCGATCTGAAAGTGCGCCCAGCTCGACTCGAACAACGTTCGGGGCCAGCGCGGCGAATCCCGGTCGATTTTGTCGTAGTACTTCAGGCTCGTCTCGTAGTCGCCGGTCGAATAGAAGACGCGTCCCATCGCCAGCCGCGTCAGTTCCAGAAGTTTCTGCTGCTCGGCGTCGAGCCCCTGATTGTTTTTCCGGTCGAGCAAGTAGGTTAGAAGTCCCTTGAACGACTGCACGGCGGGTTCGGCCGAATAATCGGCCACGTGGGTCGTGCCTTTGATGTACTGGGCTTTGGCGTAGAACGAACTCTGGCGATTCACCGCATCGAGCAGGTCGACCGCCCGCTCGACGTTCATCTTGCCGTGGAAGTGCCGGCCCACGAGGTAGGCGTACCGATCCCGGTAGTCTTCGGGGATCTGGTCGGGGAACTGATCGGCATAACGGGCGAGGGCCTTGCGGAGGTTCGGATCCGAGGGGATGACGTCGGAGAGGTTCAACAGGGCGGTCAGAGCGGGAATGTAATAAGCGTGAGTCGAGCCCGCTTTGGCGATCTTCTCGAGATGGACGAGAGCGCCCTGATAGAGTTTCATCTGGATGAGCGTGCGACCCAGTTCGTATCGGGCTTCGGGGACGGTGCTGGGGGCCGACAGATCCTTCTGACTGACCACGCGGTGGAGGATGAGACTCGCCTGGTCGTACTTGCCCTCTTCGTAGAGGCTTTTGGCTTCTTCGATGAACTGTTTGGCCTGTTTGCGATCTTCGGGATTGCCCTTCTTGGATTTCGACTCGTCGGACTTCTCCTTTTCGAAGGTCATCGTATCGTCGGCTTCGTCCTTGCCAAACTCCATCGTCTGGGCGGCGAGGTCCTCGAAGCCGGTCGCTCCCACGAGCAGGACGACCGCGAGGGGGACGATGAATCTCCTCCAGAGTCGAACATCCACATGCATCATCGACATGGCTCCGAAGTCATCGAGAGGGGATACAAGTAGGAGGTCGGACATTCGGCCCGAACCACAGGGTGCCCGGAGGTGAGCTCAAACTTTACGGCGGGCCCCCGTCACACGGCGCGAACGAGGGGCTCATCCGTTGTCGCCTATCCGACTGGCATCGACACAGTATGTCTGCTCGTTGCCCAGTACGAATTTTCGGCACTCGCCGTCGGGACATTCACCGTCGCTCTGACAGCTCTGGGTACAGAAGGGCTGGCTCCCCTGATATTTGGCGCAGACTCGGGTGTCGCACTGGAAATTTGGCTCGGACACACAGTTTTTACCGTCTTCGCAATTGAGATTCTCGCCCGGGTTACACTTCGTGTAGAGATCTCCGGAACACCCTGCGGTTCCGATCGCGGTTACGAGCGCAAGCCCGATCGCCACCATCAGAGGACGAAATCGCCTCACCTGCATGTCGGCTCCCTGTCAGACGTCATCAACTCCACCAGTCATTTAAACAGAATGGATCCGAATCGACCTCGCCGTCAAGGGGGCGCGATCGAACCCATCTCGTTTTCTCGGAGGCACGGCCCCTCTGTTCGAGCTTTATCCACCTGCCGAACTCGTCCTATAAGCGAGGATGGAACGACACTACTGTTTTGCCGTCTCCTCGAGTCCCTCGCTGCGACATGACCGACCGGTTGCCCCCATCTTCGAGCCGCTGCATGCTCCTCGGACTCGTGGCTCTGTTCGCCGTCGGTTCGGGTATCGCCCCCGATACACTGCGAGCACAGGAGGCGGATACGTCCTCCGGCCAGGAGGAGACCAAGTCCGAGTCCAACCAACCCTCCTCGACGTCCCAGACGGAGTCGAGTGCCTCCCCCGAAGACGAGAAAGAGCCCGAGCGCGCCGATGCCGCCTCGGCCCGCAAACTCCTGGAGGGGGCCGACGAGATCACCGAGCAAGTCGGAACCATCCGACGCCTCGAGGCGCTCGACCCCATCGACAAGGGCATCAAAAAGCGGGACGAACTCCGTGAGATTTTGGTCAACAAGCTCGCCGAAGAGCAGAGCAAGCGAGACATGCGCCGCGAGGCAGCCGTCTTCAAGAAGCTCGGCCTCTTGCCCCGAGAGATGAATTACCGAGAAACACTTCTCAACTTGCTGACCGAGCAGATTGCCGGATTTTACGATCAGAAGACCAAGCAGCTCAACATCATGGTCGGCATGCCGCTGTCGCTGCAACGTCCCGCCATGGCTCACGAGATCTTCCACGCAATTCAGGACCAGCATTTCGACCTCGAATCGCTCTTCAAGCCCTACAACAGCCAGGAAAACGGCGACTTCTATCTCGCCCGATCGGCGCTCGTCGAGGGCGATGCCACCGTGCTAATGATCGATTTCTCGCTGTACGAACAGGATACTCTGCCCCAAAAGAATGCTCGGAGTATCGTCGACATCCCCACCATGGCCAACCTTCTCGAGCAGCTGAAATTCAACGATCTCGGGGCGCTCGAGAAGCTCACCCCGCAGACCGAGGGCGCACTCGGAGGCGGGGAAGGCCCCTCGCCGGGACAAGTACTCGATTCCGCCCTGGCCGACGCTCCCTCGATCATCCAGCGAGCCCTCGTCTTTCCCTACTTCGCCGGCATGCGATTCGTCATCGCCATGCGCAAAGGACGAAGCTGGGAGTCGTTCAACGCCATCTACCAGCGCCCTCCGGTCTCGACCGAACAGATCCTCCACCCCGAGCGTTACGCGCGACGAGACGAGCCCGTC
>JAQCND010000200.1 GCA_028274765.1 Bradymonadaceae bacterium | reverse complement strand
TAAGGTAAACACGTCGTTGAGAGGTCACGGCCCCGAGTCCCTGGCCGGTCGGGGAGTGACCGCTGGAGGGCCATCGCATGTGAGCGTCTGCCTCCTCCCGGTCGATCGTCCGTTTGGAATGGATGATGGAGCCGCTATCTCCTCCGGTCGTTCCTCCGCTGGCGCCCCCCCGCCTCTCTTGCATCTTGACGCGAAGTTCGTAATGGTTCGTACTGTTTCACGACGAAGCGAACCGCGTCGATCGGTGGAACGCATCGACATCGACTTCCCAACGTGGACGTACGATATGAGTAAACGAGATTTCGGTGGTCACGTGATGGAGCGTCTCCTGGTCGCGCTGGGAGTGCTCGGACTGTTTGGAACGTGTGGCCTCGGATGCGGGGGCGGGGATTCGTCCTCGACCTCTCCGAAGGTCGACGTCACCATCGACAGTGTCAGCCCGGGTGCGCCCTATCCCAACACCGAGACGACGGTCGATTTCTCGCTGGAGGGCAAGCAGGTCGTGGGCTCGTCGTCGTTGAAGTGGCGAGTCGATTTTGGCGACAGTCAGTCGACCGAGGGATCGGGCGAGAGTGGTTCCGTCACTCATCAATACGAGCAGGCGGGGCAATATGGCCTCCGGGTCGTGGCGCTCGTCAACGGACAGGAGGCTGGCTCGGCGACTCAGACGGTTCAAGTCCTCTCACCGGTCGATCTAAACGTCTCCAGTGCTCGTCCCAGCTCGGGGAACGTCCGGGCGGGTGAGTCGGTGAACGTCTCGGTCGAGGTGCAGAACCAGTCGGCGACGAGGGTGCAGAGCCCCTTCGACGTCGCGCTCTATGTGACCTCGAGTACCGACACGACCGCCGCTCAGCGCGAGGAACTCACGCGAGTGGGGACGCAAACGGTCGAGGCTCAGGGCGACGACGGGCCCGTCATCGATGCGGTGATGAATCGAACCGTCTCCGTCAGCGCGAACCTTCCCGAGAAGACGGAGGCAGGCGAATACTACTTTGCCGCCTGGGTCTCGCCCGACGAGTCGATCTCCGATAGCAACCCGGACAACAACTTCCACGTGGGCTCGCAGTTGATTCGGGTCGATAACACGAGCAGCACGAAGCCGGACATCGTGGTGCGCGACCTCTTTGCGGTGCCGGAACGGGCCTTCCCGGTGCTCAATCAGTTCCGCCGGGGCTTTACGCTGGCCAACGACGGGGGCGCCGAAGCCTTCGAAGTGGAGACGCGCACGTACCTGTCGACCAACGACGATCAGCTCGACGACGAGGACATACAGCTCAACACCTCCGAGGAGACCTACGACGTTCCGATCGGCGAGGGGATCGAGATCGGACCCACCCAGTTTGCACTCGACGACGACATCGAGCCCCCCAACAACGGCGACAAGCAGGTCCACGTCATCGTCGAGGCGGTCTCGACCGGAGACGCCGACGAGCCGAACACCGACAACAACGTCGCCTCGTTTCCGATCACGGTGAGCGACGAGCCGGTGAGCGGACCCGACGTCGTGGTGCAGAACTTCTCGGTGTCGCCTCAGAGTACCTTCCTCGACGGCTCGCTCCAGGTCGACATGGAAGTCGCCAACCAGGGCCAGTCCGAGGTGGGGAGCTTCATCTGCGGGCTGTATCTCGGCGACGATCAGGACGTCGACACCTCGAACGACCCCCGATTTTCGACCATCAACATCGCCTCGCTGGCGAGTCAGGCCTCCGAGCAGATCAATCGCTCCGTGACCGTCCCGGCCGTGCCCGGCATCCAGCCGGGGGACTACTACGTCTACGCCTACTGCGATCCGAACGGCACGATCCAGGGAGAGAGTCGGCGGGGCAACAACTACCAGATCGACCGCGAGAAGTTGACGATCACCGATCAGGCCAACGTGGATCTCTTCGTCGATTCGCTCGACGTCCCGCAGACGGTCCAGGAGGACGAGGAGGTCACCGTGACGGCCAACGTCTGTGTCTCGGGGATGAATCCTTCGGGGGAGACGACGGGGCGTCTGTACCAGACGGTCGGCACGCAGGTCGATTTTGACGCCGAGCCGCTCAAAGAGTTCCAGATCCCCAACATCAATCCCGACAGTTGCAAGGAGGTCGACATCACCTTCGAGGCCAACTGTCAGGACTTCGAATCGACTTATGCTCATGGCGTGGAGGTCGACGTGCGCGACGAGCTGCCCGAGAAGGACGAGGAGAACAACACCTTCACGGCCTCGCGCACGACGACCATCCAGGGCGACTTCTGCAAGTGCGAAGAGGACCAGTACGCCCCCAACAACAAGGCTCGCGAGGCGGTGGCCCTTCCGGCGGGTCAGACGTCGGCCGCCATCTGCAAGGCTGGCTCCTGTGACTACTTCGGAGTGGATCTGAAGAAGGGGCAGAGCGTCACGGTCGAGACGACCTTCGAGTCCGACAAGGGCGATCTGAAGACGACGCTCTTCGACACCAGTGGCGTGACCCAGCTCGACGCCGACGATACGCCGGGCCGACAGCGCGTCGGGGCCTTCGTGGTACCGACGAGCGGACGCTACGTCTTCAAGGTCTGTGGCGAAAACAACGCCCGCAATCTCTACGATCTCGACGTCGACGTCCTCTCGCGGGTCTCCGGCGTCGACGTATTGCCGCGATCGGTCGAGCTTCCCAGCCGCGATACCTTCTCGCTGGGCGCAGACGTCCCGGTCGACTTCCGGGTGCACAATCTCGGCAAGCAGGCGAGCGGCTCGTTCGACGGGGAGCTGGTCGTCTCCCCGGACCGCACGCTCGGCGACGGCAACGACGTCGCGATGAAGCCGGCGACCGTGCAAATCGATCCGGTGCCCGGAGGGGGCAAAGTGGACGTCCAGGTCGACGCCCAGATTCCGCCGAGTCTCAATCAGGGCGACTACTACGTCGGCGTCGTGCTCGATTCGGCCGGTCAGCTCTCGGAGACGAACACGTCCAACAACAGCGCGCTCTCGCGGAAGATCTCGATCGAGACGAAGTGCTACGACCCGCTCGAACCCAACGACAGTCTATCCGAGGCTCGTTCGATCGAGCCCGACAACTCCTACAGCAACCTGCTGGCCTGTGCCTCCGAAGACGACTACTATGAACTCTGTCTGCAGGACGGTCAGAAGTTCTCGGCCCAGGTCAACTTCAACGCCTCGCGGGGCGACGTCGATCTGGAGCTGTACGACCAGAACCAGACACTCGTCGAGAGTTCGGCTCGGACGGGGGTCGACCAGGAGAAGGTCTCGGTCAACTACGTCAACGGCGATCAGTGCTACTACCTGCGAACCTTCGTTCTGACGACCCAGGATCAGCTCGAGACCAACTACGACCTGTCGACCAACGTCGAAGAGGTCGATCCCAACCTCCAGTGCAAGTCGCACTTCGAGCCGAACAACACCTTCAAGTCGTCGTCGAGTCTGATCGCCGCGCTCCAGCAGAGTCGGGCCAGCCAGAACGGCAACGCCGACCGACTCGGGCGATGTCCGGCCGCCGACACGGACTTCTACTACCTGGAGCTCGAGCGGGGGCAGACCGTCTCGCTGCGGGGCATGCTCGAGCCCGACACCCAGTCGGGGACGCTTCGGCTCCAGCTTTACGATCCGAACCAGCAGCCCATCCGAAACATCGCCACGGCACCCGGTGTCGACGTCGCGGAGCTCGAGAACTTCGTGGCGCCTCGATCGGGGCGCTACTACCTGCAGACGACGCTCTCGGGCAATCAGCGGCGCGCGACGTACCGACTCGAGGCCGACGGACTCGGGGGCGTGGATCTGGCGGCCGAGTCGCTCGACTTCTGGGACGGTAAGCACCCCAAGGGAGGGACACTGCGATTCGACTTCGAGATGAGCAACCTCCGCACCGACGACGCCCAGAATCCCCAATACGAGGTCTACATCAGCGACTCGCAGACGCTGGATCGTCAGTCGGCGAAGCAGCTGAAAAGCGTCGATTACACCAATCCTCAGGGGAATGCCGTGTTGTCCGGCAATACGACCGTGACCATCAGCGGAGCAGCTCCGCTCCCTCAGACGCCCCCATCGGGGACGACCTACATTCACGTTCGCGTCGAGACCGAGAGCAACCAGAACGATCCCAATCTCGGGAACAACATCTCGACGAAGCAGATCCAATTTCAGTAGATTGCGTATGCTCCCCGGGAGCGACGGTTCCCCGGGGAGTCTCGCCATGATGATTCGCATGTCTCTCCATTCGCTCTCTCCGCTCGACCTCGCGAGCCGACATGAAAATCGGTCACATCTCGGACCTTCACATCCTCGAACTCGATCAGCCCCGACCCTGGGAGTTTCTCAACAAGCGATTCCTCGGAGGCGCCAATCTCCTGTTGAATCGCTCTGACGAACACTCCGTGGCGGTGGCGCGAGCCGCCCTCGAACACCTCGAGGACGCCGGAGTCGACCACATTGCGATCACCGGCGACATGACCAACCTCGCCTTCGACTCTGAGTTTGCCGCCGTCGCCAACATCGTTCGCACGATCGACGACGCCGAAGATCGGGTCAGCGTCGTCCCCGGCAACCACGACTACTACACGCGAGATGCCGTCGAAACCCGGCGCTTCGAGCGTCATTTTGCCCCCTATCTCGACAGCGATCTCCCGGCGTATCAGCTCGAGTCCGGCTATCCGTTCTGCAAGTTCCGGGACGACGTCGCGATCGTCGGGCTCAACTCCGGCATCCAGACGCCCTGGTTTTTTGCCACCGGTCGGGTCCGAGACGACGAGCTCAAAGCCGCCTCGGCCCTGCTCGACGATCCGACACTGCGCGACCGTTTTACGATCGTCATGATTCACCACCATCTGGTGCCATTCGAGCACAGCCGGGTCGAGTACACGCGCCGTCTCGTCAACGCTCAGGACGTGCTGGAGTTGATGCGGGAGCGTTGTGTCGATCTTGTCATGCACGGGCACAATCATCACTTCGCCACTATCGAGCTCCCCCATCTCGGCGGACCGGGGATGCTCCGAATCTGCGAGGCGGGGAGCACGTCGCTGTCGACGTACTCGGACCCGAAATTCGGGGGGAAGTACAACATCTATCATATCGAGGACGGGCACCTCGCCAAGATCGAGACCCATCTCTACGAGGGCGAAGATCACGGGTTCGTCCACTGGCGAGAGCGCACGTTCGAGAAGGAATTCTAACCGAGAGGATGCTTCTATGGCCGACCGCGAGCAACTCATCGAACAGATCGTCGAACGGTGTCGTCAGACGCATCTCGACATCGAGCGCGTCGCCGACACCATCAACGTGAGCCGGGGACGCGGCGGCGGGGGCGCCCGCTCCAACGTCGATCCCCTCCCCTTTGTCGAGGAGTGGGTCGATGCGCCGGAAGAGGCACGCCGCCGCGCCGTTGCCGGTTACGTCAGCGGCATCGAGCACGCCCTGCTGGAGCCGGCCGACAGCGAGGCCGACACCTGGGATTTCTCCGAGTCGGCCGGCGGCTTGCTGATGCGACTCGAAACAGAGTCGTTTCGAGACGGCGTTGAAGCCGCCACCGGTTCGGCGCCCTGGACCCAGCCGTTTCACGGCGATCTCGTGCTGGTCTTTTTGATCGAGCTCGACATGGGGATGCGGGTGCTCGACGAGCCGCAGTTCGAGCGGTGGTCGGTCACGCCGGATCGAGTCGTCTCGGGCGCCCGGAGCATGCTCTTTCACAAGGCGAACCCCGCCGATCCCTCGACCCTCGAGGACTACGAGGGCGTCGAACATCTCCGAGTGGGCGACGGCTGCGATGCCGCTCGCGCCCTCGTGCTCGACGAGTTGTTTTTCGGCGAGATCGACGACTCTTCGCGGGTCGCCCTGCCGGGAAGCGACGATCTGCTCCTCGTGCGTTCGGGCGACGACGCGTCGTACGAAGCGCTCGAGGCGGCGGCCCAGGCGTACTATGACGAGGCCGACTGTCCGCTAACCCCGTCGCTGTTTGGCTTCGAGAAGCGCAAACCCGTGCCGGTCGACGATCTCTGAGCGCCCCGGAGGAGCGGGCATGAGGTCAATCATCCCCTTGCGATGGAGCGAGGGGCGGTGTTCGAGAGATCATATCTTCATCATGACACGATGACCATGTCGTCTCAAAAACGCAGCTGTGCCATCACGGTCGTCATCGTCGTCGTGCTCGCGTGCACCCAATACGGTATTCGTTACTATCGGGGCACCTCCACACTCGCCTCGATCCGACAGCAAGTCATCCAGATGTGCCGAAAGACTGCCGATTCCGCGCCGACCGCGCCAAGTTGTCGTGAGATGGTCGAGCGGCAGCATCGGCGCGCATCGTGTGGGCAAATCTTGTCGTGGCAGGAGATGTGTTGGCCAAGAGGACGGCACGAGACGTTCAGTCTGCAGGATAGCAAAAAGAGAGCTTATTACGCGTGTGTCATGCGCGGCGTGCCCCATCTTTCCGATCCCCATTTCGAGCATCTCCCCGCCGCATGGCGTTGAGGACAACATGCGACGACCAGCATGGAGATCATCGGTCGCACGGATACATTTCAAGACAGCAGCTAATCGAACGACATCGGAAGATATCGTTCCTGACATTCGAGCCGATTCAACGTATCCCCCACCCGGTACTCTACCATGAGTGACGAAGATACTCCCGGTTTCATCGACGGCGAAGTTGACGACACGCTCCCGGATGTCGTTCAGGATTTCCTGGCGAGCGGAGCCGACCTCGAGGAGCTGCGCCTCGACGAAAGAGGCCAATGGACCCACGAGGGACTCGACTTTGAAAATCAGCGCATCGTCGACCTGTTCAGCCGAAGTGTCAACCGCACCGAGGGCGGCACCTGGATCCTGGAGGTCGGCCGCTTTACGTACCCGATCACAGTCGAGGACGCGGGCTTTTTCGTCGACCGCATCGACTTCGACGCGGATCCTCCGGAGCTGAAGCTGTCGGATCAGACGACCGAACCGCTCGATCCCGAAACGCTCGAATACGAATCCAGCGGGCGACTGTACTGTCGGGTCAAAGATGGCGAGTTTCGCGCCCGATTCCAGCGGCCCGCGTACTTCGATCTGGCCGAATACATCACCGAGGACGACGGCGAGCTGTTCGTCGATATCGCCGGCGAGCGCGTCCATCTCGGCGATGTCGGCGATTTCGACTGGGAGGAAAACTGACGCTCCAGGGCGGAAGCACTCGTGTTCGCCTCGACGCGCTGTCGCCTTGTTCGGGACTCGAATGGGATGGCTCCCGACACGTCGACCTCCCATTTTCACCCGGAATCTCGGCGCTATCGCTCTCTATCGGAGTCTCAGGGGACACGAACTCTTCAGATAGACCGCGCTGACCCGAATATGCGGGGAGGCGCACCGCTCATTCCTCGAGTGGACGTCGCTGCCCCCATCCGACGAGGGCGCGAACCAGAAAACGGGGGGCGAACCGCCTCAAAAAGACCAGACACTTGCCCATCCAGCCATGGACGGCGACCACTTTGCCGCGCTCGAGGCTCCGATAGCCGTATGCGGCGACGTCGTCGGGCGAGGCCCAGGCGAAATCGGGAATCTGACTGGCCGCGCCCTCGGCCTCGTCGCCCGCCTCGTCGACGAACTTCGTGCGGGTGGCCCCCGGACAGAGACAAGTCACGTCGATGCCGTGGGCGTTCAACTCGCCGGCGAGTCCCTCGGTGAAGGAGAGGACGTAGGATTTACTGGCGTAGTAGGTCGACATGTAGGGGCCCGGCACAAAGGCGCCGGTCGAGGCGACGTTCATGATGCGGCCGCGTCCCGCCTCGACCATCGGTTCGGCGAACCGATGGCAGAGTTCGGTGAGGACGTGGATGTTCAACTGCAGCAGGCTCTCTTCGCGCCCCCACTCGTGGTCGACGAAGGGGCCGAAGTTGCCGAATCCGGCGTTGTTGACCAGCGAATGAATGAAAACGCCGTCGCTCTTCAGCGTCTCGCGGAGGTCTCGGGCCGCCGACGGCTCCGTCAGGTCGCGCGCCATCGGGCGCATCTCCACGCCGTATTGCGACTCGAAGTCGTCGGCAATCTCGTGCAGTCGATCCTCGCTGCGCGCGACGACGATGCAGTTGTGACCGTCTTCGGCGAAACACCGGGTCAGTTCCAGCCCGATGCCCCGCGACGCTCCGGTGATCAGGGCGGCTTCGTCCATGCGATGTCACCCAAAACGAGAGAGGCTCAAATCATGTCGAGTGAGTCGCATGCTACGTCGCGGCGAGGGAGTTGGCAAATCAAAACCCCGACGGCCTCGCGACCGCCGGAGTGACACGTGTCGTCTCATCGGTCTTTCACCATCGAATCGGCGAGCGACCGGACGAGGCGAGGCTCACATGTGGTCGATGATGACCTCGCCGAACTCGGAGCACGACACCTTCTCGGCGCCCTCGAGCTGACGGGCGAAGTCGTAGGTAACCTGCTTGGAGGCGATGGCGCCACGCAGGCCCTCGAGGATGGTGTCGGCGGCCTCGTCCCAGCCCATGTACTGGAACATCTGCCGGACCGACAGGATCAGCGCCGAGGGG
>JAQCND010000196.1 GCA_028274765.1 Bradymonadaceae bacterium | reverse complement strand
TCCAACGAATGATCCGCGCCCACCGAGACGTCGCGAATACTCTGTTCGGGAAACGCCGAGGCATTCGAGGGGATGAATCGAAAGTCGAGCTGGCGCGACTCGGCCTCGCTCACCGTGCAGTGGTTCCGTCGACACCGCTGTCCATCCGGGCAATCGTCGTCGCGCTCACATCGACCCGGGTCCGATGCATTGGGCGTCTTCGTCTCTGACGAACCACATCCGGCGGTCGAGACGCTCCCCCCTCCCAGAAGCCCCGCGATGAGGAGGGCCAAGATGGAGAGTCTGTCGCGATTGTGCATCATGAAACCTCAGTCCGTGCAAATCTGAGGGGCGTAGGCGAGCACCCACGTCCGGGAGACGACAAAAGCTCCGGTTCGCGGAACGGCTCGATCGTTGCTGACGTCCTCGAAGCGTCGGTCGGAGACGTACAACCAGATCGTCTCGTGGCGCGTCCCGGTACCGACGACGTCGCAGGGGTTGATTCGGAGGTTGACGGCCTGAAACGTGTGGTAGCTGTCGCCATTGATACGGGTCGTGTCGACCGAATCGACGTTTCCGACGCGCTGAATGCCACGTTGATCGCCGATCCAGGCGTAGAACAGTTGATTTTCGTCGTTGGGATCCAGCAGTTCGGTGACCTCGAGTTCAACCACGCCGCCGTTGAGCGTATCGACGTCGACGAGCCTGCGGTCGGGGCGGACGCGGTCGGGGGGGATGTAAGGGGCTCGGTTGGGCTCGGGGGGCTCGGGTTCGACGGGACCACACGCCGTTGCCCCGATCAGTCCAGCAGCGAGGACGATCCACCGCCACGCCCACCCGTTGTCGTCATGCACGTCGCATGCCATGAAGGATTCGATGTCGCAGAAGAGTGGAGGACTCGCCCTGTTTTCGCCTCGAATCGTCTCGACACGCATGTCGCCAGTGCCCGACATAGCGGGAGGCGGGTGGCGGGACGTCGGGACGAGTCGGACATTCGTGTCAGGGGAGGTCGCCCTCGTCATCGCGTCAGGGCTCGAATTTCGAACTCGCCTCGACGTCGATCTCCCCTTTGGAGCCCTTTTCGAGATAGCGAAAGATCGTGCGAGGATCGACATCCAGTTCCTCGGCCGCCCGGGTACGATTGCCGTCGTTGCGCTCCAGGGCTTCGACGACGTATCGGTACGCAAACTGCTCTTTGGCCTCCGACAGCGACACGATCGACTCGAGCATCTCCGGGGTGAGCCCCAGGTCTTCAGGCACGATGAGGCTCTTGTCCGACAGAAGGATCGCTTTTTTGAGTCGATTCTCGAGCTGGCGGACGTTGCCCGGCCACTCGTAGCGTTTGAGCGCGCGTACCGACTCCTGGCTCAACTCCTTGGTTCCGACGTCCAGTTCGTCGCAGAGCTCCTGGATGTAGTAGCGCGCGATCAGCACGACGTCGTCTCCCCGCATCTCGAGGGGGGGGAGATGGATCATGATGACGTTCAGTCGATAGAACAGATCCTCGCGGAACGCTCCCGCCTCGACGGCCGCTTCGAGGTCGCGGTTGGTCGCGGCAATCACGCGAATGTTGACGTCCTCGGGGGTGGAGGCTCCGACTTTGGTGATCTCGTGTTCCTGGAGGACCCGCAGGAGTTTGACCTGGAGGTTGAGGGGCATTTCGCCGATCTCGTCGAGAAAGATCGTGCCTCCATGGGCCGCCTGGAATTTTCCCTCCCGGGTTCGAGTCGCCCCCGTGAAGGCTCCCTCGACGTGGCCGAACAACTCGCTCTCGAGGAGATCCTCCGGGATCGCCCCGCAGTTGATCGTCACGAAGGGTCCCTTGTAGCGCTGCGAGCGGTTGTGAATTTCGCGCGCCACCAGCTCCTTGCCCGTTCCGGTCTCGCCGGTGATGAGAACGCTGACGTCGGTCGGCGCCACCTTTTCGATTTTCTGGAAAATTTCCTGCATCGCCTCCGAGGAGCCGATGATCTCGCCGAACCGCATCTCGTCGAGCCTCTCGTCGAGCCGCTCGCGGTCGAGACGGAGATTGCGCATCATGACCGCGTTCGAGACGATCAGACTGGCCTGGGCGGCGAAGATGGTCAGTAGATCGAGGTGGCGACGCGTAAAGAGGTTCGCGATCTGCTCGTTGCCGACGTAGATCAGGCCCAGCAGCGAGCCCCGATCCTGGAGGGGGACACACATGACGCTGCTCAGATCGAGGTTGACCACCGACTCGGAGCCACTGAACTCCTCGCTCTCCATGGCGTCGCTGACAATCAGCGGCTCCTGAGTCTCGAGGACCTTGGCGATGATCGAGTCGGAGACGTGCTCCATCGCATCGGGAATGGTTTCGCGATTGACGTTACGCGCGGCCCGGATGCCGAACTCGTCGTCCTCGACCAGAATCAAAAACCCCTTGTCCGCGCTGGTGATCGAGATGACCGAGTCGAGGAGGTTCTCCAGCAAGACGGGAAGCTCGTAGTCTCGGAGCAGACGCTTCGAGAAGTCGAAGAGCTTACGATATCCCCGGAGTTCCTCCTGAACGACGTCTTCTTCGGGCTCGTCGCCTCCGTCGTCGAGCATCGAAAACTGAAACGCGACGTCTCCGAGCTCGAGCTGATCGTCGTGTTCGAGCGTCGCCTGACGACACGATGCACCGTTGATCTGGAGCGTGGCCTCGGGGTCGGAGACGCGAATGTGAAACGACTCGCCCTGACACTGGATGACGGCATGACTGGGACGCACCGAGGGTTCATCGATCACGATATCGTTGGTCGAGTCCGAGCCGATCGAGGTCAGCCGCTTCTGGAGTCCGAGGGGCGAATCGCGGGACGAAGTGTCGTCGATGCGGGTCAATGTCGGCATGATGGAGACAGCAACGGGCGTCGGAACGTCGATGATATCGAGGGCCAAGGGACCGGCCGATACTCGAGTCGGAGGCTCGCGAGCAACCTACCAGCGAATGTGCACATACCCCCATCCTATCCGAATCGAGGGAGGCTTGCCAATCGAACTACTCTCGTCGGACCCGAGTTCCGGAGGGGGTTCATTGAGGGTTTCGATGTGCACGCGTTGAGATTTGTAGCCGACGAGCGCGTCGATGAGTGACCACAGATACACGCCCGCGAACGCCCCAATGGCGGCGTACTGGATGTTGCGCCAGCGCCTCGCCCGGGCGAAATCGCCGCCACTCCGGTTCGGCCCGACGTTGAATCGACCGTTGGCATTGCGGAGCCCCTCGACGACGACCCAGCTCGCCGTTTGCAGGCCCAGGGCTGCAATCTGGCCGCCCGCAAAGAGACTCCCCTTGAGGGGCGATCCGTTTTGAAACTGACCGACGCCGAAGGGGAAGAAGTTGAGCGCAAACAGATTCTGTTCGATTCGTCGCTCGATGTAGAGCGTCTCACCGGCGGCCTTCGAGTCGTTGCCTCCGCTCTGGCGGCGACGTCGGATCTCGGCCAACTGCTCGGCGTGGTGTTCGCGCACGGACTCGAAGAGCTCCACCACATTGGCCGGGAAGATGAGTGGGTCGAGCGAATAGTCCGGTCGCTCGCGGAGCAGCTCCCAAAACTGGGTGCGAGCCGCTTCGAGCAGCTTGTCACGTCGGTCGGGCTCGGGACTCTGCTGGGCAGCAAAATAATATCCCACCCCGAGAAGTTCGCGACTCCGGATGCGCTTGTCGGCGTCTTCAAAGACGGGCTTGGGCGTCAGCAGGGGGCGAAGCAGCTCGAGAAGCCGGCCAAACTGGGCCCGCTGAAAGGCGCGTTCGGCGCGACGCAATCGAGCGTCGGGATCCGAGGGAGGGGGAGCGGGGGAATCCGAGGCCTCCGACGTCCCGACATCTGGCGCATCGGCAGCACTCGAGGTCGTATCGGAGGACGACGAGGTTTCCTGGGCTCGCCCTTCCGAGACGGGGGCTGTCGAACCGCCGATCACCACCAGCACAATCCACCATGCGACGGTACGACGACGAGCCATCGAAGCCCTAGGGGAAGTTGACGCTAATCGACGTTTGCTCTCCAGGTCTCAATACCACGGAGTGCTGGCGTCTCAACTGTAAGTTGTCTCGTGGGCGAATTTCCAGCCTCAAACGCTTTCGACTGCTGCCTCGATCCGAATCGGCCCGTCCGAAGGGCACGCGGATGGAGGCGTTGTTGCCGTTGGCGCCGATCGGATACGGCTCCGAGCGATTGCCGTCGAGATAGACGACGGCCGGCCGGTTCGTATCGATCTGGATGCGTGCATCTTTCCAGTCGAGGGCGAGCGACCTCGGAGTCGACTGGGGGCCGTCGACGCGGAGCGTCTGCTCGCGGGGATGGCACCGGGCACTGACGACCCGAAGTTTGTGTCGTCCCGGGGGCAGGTCGAACCCCTGACGGGCCGCACGAGGCGCCGGCATCGACGCGTCACCGACCACGACGGTCGCGGCGAGGGGCTGGACCTGGAAGCGATACGTGTAGATCTCTCGCTCTTCGGCGTCG
>JAQCND010000195.1 GCA_028274765.1 Bradymonadaceae bacterium | reverse complement strand
ACGGCGCCGGTGGCAAATCGAGCTTCCCGATCACCTGCAACATGTCGCACCAGCAGGGCGGCTGGATGCGACTGAACCTCAGGCGGGATGCTCCCCAGGGGGCAAGGGGGCTGCCGTTTGGAAGTGGAGGACCAGAGTGGGGGAGCGATTCAGATTACAACTGGGGTCAAGGGACGGGCTTCTTTCAGGAGCCGGGCAACAATCGGTGTACTGTGTATGCCATCGGCAATGCTAGTCGCGACACCTACGAGGGCGTATCAACGCTCTGGGATTACTACGACGCCAACGGTAATCCGATTCCCCCTGAACAAATCACTGCCCTCTCCCAAACAATACAGAACGGAACTTATTACGACGGTAGGTATTGGGTAAACGATCCGGATGGGGCCTTTCCGAAGGGCGGAGATGGCAAAGGAGGGACGAATGCCTTCAACATCGCCATCGATCCCGGCGCGACTTATTCGCCCCGGGGAGGAGGTCCCCTCGTGCTTTGGTTCTCGACGTCGAAGGACATGGATGCTGGCACAACTCATGCCGTTGGCACCGATTATGGGGAGGGAAGTGCCAACATTCGGGTGAGCTGGAAAGTTGTCCACTCGGCAGGCATCCCGCGTTTCATGGGTGGGAAGGTCGACAACAATCAAAATCTGTACTCGACCTTCAACAACGGATGTGAAAAACAAGCGGGAAGTACGATCGAATTCGAAAACCCCTACTTCTACGCACGCTGAGTACGGAGGAGGGGCGTTTCCTACGAGGCGTCGTGCGGCGTCTCCTCGGCGACTTGGGCCCCGACGACGTCCACGGGGATGCCCTGGCGCTGGAGAAATTCGATCCCCTCGAGGCGTTCCTCGCGCTCGGCGGCGGTGAAGAGTTCGAGCAGGACCTCGCGCCGCTCGTCACCCCCCTCCTCGGACGCCTGGTGGTAGGAGGGAGTGAAGGGGACGACGAACCGGGCACGGTGGCCGTGCTGGCGCAGGAGGGCCAGGCTCTGTTCGAGGACCTCGAGGTTGGTGAGGCCGCAGAGATCGGTCACGACGGCGATCTCGTGGGGATCCGAGTTTTCAGCAACGATGCGTTCGAGCGTATCGGCGAGGCCGCGTCCCTTGGGGCCGAGGCGTGACTCGACCCGATAGGGAATGGGCAGTCCGCGGAGTTGAGCGAACTCGCGCTCCGGAGAGAGGGACTGATCGGCGACGCCGGCGCGCATGCCGGTGTGGTCACAGTTCTGGCGTTCCTCGTCGAGACGATCGGTGATCCAGCGGCGCATGAGATCACGGTCGACACGCGCGTCGTCGTCGCTTTCGTCTTCCCGGAAGTCGAGACGATCCTGAACCAGCAAATAGTCGGCCAGGAGTTCGCGGACGTCGACGTCGTCGAACTCCGTCAGATCGGGATCGGTGATCGTGTGGAGTCCGATCAGATGGTTGAGGATGCGGCGATAGTGGGAGCGCGACGCCTCCGAGCCGAGGTAGCCGTAGACTTTTTCGTCGAACGTCGCGAGGCCGACGCGGTTGCGCTCGCGAATCAGTTCGTCCGCCCACCCCGCGACGAGTTCAATCGCGTGTTCGAGCTTGTCACCTCGGTGCCGCCCTCCGCGCATCGAGCCGGAGATGTCGAGTAGCAGCATCGTCGACCGCGAGATTTCGTCCTCGAACTCACGAGAGATCAGGCGTCGTTTACGGACGGTGGGCTTCCAGGCGATATGTCGCAGGGGGTCGCCGGGCTGGTAGTCGCGGAGCTCACGGATGATCAGTCCGGTGTCGCGGTCGGCTCGCTGGCGTCCGCCTTGATGTTCGGTGGTGGGGACGTCGTCGCGCCGTCGCTCGGAGGTCGCCAGTCGGCCAGCGTTGGGATAGAAGGCAAATCCCCGGCGGCAGGGGAGGTAGTCCTGGGTGCGCACCCAGCCAAAGGGATCGGAGACGACGGCATCGAAGCCCTGGAGCGTCCACTGACCGGATTGTCGGGCGGTGACCTCGAGCGATCGTTCCGTCGTCTCCCCGGGGGCGAGGCGCGAGATTTCGGGGGTCCCCTCGACGTCGAGCGCATGGAACGAGTAGGCCTCCAGCTCGATGCCGAAGACGGGAATGGCCGCCTCGTTGGTCAGTTCGAGCGTCGTCCGAAGGGTATCGCCGGCGACATGTCCGATGGCGTGATCGCTCTCCGGGGAGTGAGGCTCGCGGACGTCGGCCTGTACGTAGCGCCGATCCAGCACGAGCGCCCCGGCCAGACAGAGACTGGTGGTCATAAAGAGCGCCAGGATGTGGAGCATGCCGATATACAGGACCACGGGGGCTC
>JAQCND010000193.1 GCA_028274765.1 Bradymonadaceae bacterium | reverse complement strand
GGGACCGCCATCGTTGAACTCCGAGAAGACGCTCGACTCGATGAAGTTCGTCCCGGAGTGTGACGACGATCTCGGAACATCCACGGGAGTTGCGATCGCCACGTTACAGAGATGATGAGAGTGAGCGCATCTCCGGTAACATCGTCATTGCACCATACTCGCCAGACATCCCGACACGTATTTTGTTGACGCCCCGACGCGAGTCCCGTTCGTCTCGAACGAGTGATTCGATCGCGAAAAGTCTCAGCCGCGCGTGCCATCGTCTCGACGGAACGGGCTTTGGCGGCGTCTCCCGTGCGAACACCGGGAATCTGGCGTGTCGTGACCGACGACACCATCGGCATTCCATACGAATCTCGCGTCCCTCGACACGGCCACGACGGGGACCACCACGAGAGCGGTCAATACGTTCGTTTCTTACGAAGGAGAGATGAGTCCATGTCAGAAGCTCGAGCAGATGCCCGAACCGACAGTCTAGAGGTTCAAAAGCTCGTCGACATGGGGAAGGAAAAGGGCTTCCTGACCTACGAGGAAGTCAACGACGCCCTCCCCAAGGGCGTGTTGTCGAGCGAACAGATCGACGACATGCTCATCCTGTTCGAGGAGCTCGGGATCGAGGTCGTCGAAGACCCCGACGAGGTCAGCGACCTCGAGGAACGCGAGACGACGACCGACGCCGAAACTCACATCCAAGACGACGATTCAGACAAGGGCGACTCCGGCAACATGAAGGGAGACGACCCCGTGCGCATGTATCTGCGCAAGATGGGGCAGGTCCCCTTGTTGACCCGCGAAGGCGAAGTCGAGATCGCCAAGCGTATCGAAGAAGGTGAGCGCACGATCCTGACCGTCGTACTGACGACACGGGTCGGGGTCGAGGAGCTGATCCGGGTCGGCGAACGCGTCCGCAAGAACCGCGTCAAGCTCTCGGACGTCCTCCAGGCGCCCAATCCCGACGATCTGCCGACCGACGAGGACGGCGAGGTTATCGAGCTGACGCCGGATGAGCGCAAGCGCTGGTTCTGCGAGCAAATCGACAAGATCGCGGATCTCTACCGCGAGAATCGCCATCTCGGCGAGGAGATGATCACGCGTCCCGGCCTGTCGCCGGCCGAGCGCAAGAAGATCCGCGAGCGCATCAAGGCCAACCGAAAGGAGATGTTCAGTCTCGTCAAGGACATTCGGTTGACCAAGAAGCACACCGACAAGATCGTCGCGCAGTTCAAGGATCTAATCGAGCGGATCGACGAGGCCGAGCGCGACCTGGCGCAGATCGAGGACCTCTACGACATTACCTTCGAGAACGTCAAAGAGGCCGCCGAGGCGTTTCGGCGCGGCGCTCACGCCGAGGGTCGCGAGCTCTGCCAGGAGATCGGGCTCGCCGAGCCTCAACTCGAGCGCATCTGGGGTGAGATGCGGGCGATTCGTCGCCGCTTACGGGATGTCGAAATCGAAGCCGGTCAGTCGATCGATTCGCTTCGCGTCACCCATCAAGCGGTCAAGGCCGGTGAAAAAATCGCCGAACGGGCCAAATCCGAGCTGGTCGAGGCCAACCTCCGACTGGTGGTCTCGATCGCCAAGAAATACACCAATCGCGGCCTGCAGTTCCTGGACCTCATCCAGGAGGGCAATATTGGCCTGATGAAGGCCGTCGACAAGTTCGAGTATCAGCGCGGCTACAAGTTCTCGACGTACGCGACGTGGTGGATCCGACAGGCGATCACGCGAGCGATCGCCGACCAGGCCCGCACGATTCGCATTCCGGTCCACATGATCGAGACGATCAACAAGCTGTCGCGCACCGAACGCTACCTCATCCAAGAGCTCGGCCGGCCGCCGCGCCCCGAAGAGATCGCCGAGAAGATGGACATGCCGGTCGAGAAGGTCCGGAAGGTCCAGAAGATCGCCAAGGAACCGATTAGCCTCGAGAAGCCGATCGGCGAAGAGGAAGATTCTTCGCTCGGCGACTTCATCGAAGACGAGAAGGCCGTCGACCCCTCCGACGCCGTGGTCGACGCCAACCTCGCCGATCAGACGCGAAAGGTGCTCGAGACGCTGACGCCTCGCGAAGAGAAAGTCCTCCGCATGCGCTTCGGCATCGGAGGCAAGTCCGACCACACGCTCGAAGAGGTCGGCCAAGACTTCAACGTGACCCGCGAGCGTATCCGCCAGATCGAGGCGAAAGCGCTCAAGAAACTGCGCAATCCGGGACGCGCCAAACAGCTCGAGAGCTTCATCGAGAACTGACGGGTTGCGAAACGAGTCGCCTTTCGCTAACGGATCGAGGGCCGGGATGACTCGGCCCCGTTATTCGGGCCCATAGCTCAACTGGTAGAGCCACCGGCTCATAACCGGTCGGTTCCAGGTTCGAGTCCTGGTGGGCCCATCGGTATCGACGGGGACCTCGGCGCGCATGACTGCTCGACCGTCCGGCCGAGCACTTCGCTCGTGTCGGAGGAGCGACGTCGCGCGCCGTCATCGTGTCACCCATCGTCATAGAGGTTCATGTTGGTCTGAGGAGGACGCCGACGTGCGTTACGTGCGATGTCGTGTCGGGGATCGGCGGAGATCCCAGACGCCTTTTCTACTTCCCGAAACGAAGAGGCCGGCACGAGTCGACAGAGGCCAGCGACGAGGCCGACTCGACGACAACGAGACGACAACCATCGCACGCGAGTGGATGTCCCCCCAGCGGTCATCGTGTCGGGAGTTCGAGAGACGGGCGCCTGGACGTCATGTCGGGCGCCTTTTTTGTTTGGCGCCGTACGGAACGTCTCACTCCCGGCATTCGTCGTGTAGTGCGCCGCCGTCTCGGCCGCAGTATGTCGTCCGGCGAGGGAAGCCGAGTATGCCCTCGACGACGCCGACGGCGAGCGTAAGGCGCAAAATGAGGTTCCGACTCAAGTCAGTGGTGTGTCGTATCAACTTCAAATTCCGCGAGGTACGCCTTGAAGGAGCAGTTAGCCCTACTTCGTGAGCTTCAGAATATTGACCTCGAACTCGACGAACTGGAGGAACGCAAAGAAGAGATTCAGTCTAGACTCGATGAAAATAAGTCGTTTCTGACCAAGCTCGAGAGCGATCTCGAGGAGCAGCGCGATGAACTCGAGGAGGTCAAATCGCTCCGACGAGAGAAGCGCCGCGAACTCGACGAACTCGAGCAGGAGCTCGAGCGACGTCAAGAGAAGCTTCACGAGGTCGAGACGGCCAACGAGTACGATGCCGTCGAAAAGGAGATCGAAGTCATCTCCGAAGACATCGAGGAGACCGAAGAGGAGGTTGAGCACCTCGGCGAGGTGATCGAAGACACCGAAAACTCCGTCGAGGACAAGGAGGACAAGATCCTCCAGCTCCGCGAAGGTATTGCCAAAGAAGAGGAAGAGGCCGAGGCCAAACTAGCCGAACTCGATGAGGAGATGCAGCAGCTCAACGAGCGT
Source organism: Bradymonadaceae bacterium (assembly GCA_028274765.1). Classification (GTDB taxonomy): domain Bacteria; phylum Myxococcota_A; class Bradymonadia; order Bradymonadales; family Bradymonadaceae; genus CAJXPB01. The sequence continues at coordinate 12,566 of JAQCND010000193.1, read as the reverse complement.
CAAGAAGAGGCGCGCGAAGAAGTCTCCGAGCGAGTCCTGCGCCGCTACGATTTCATTCGGAGTCGCAGTGACGGTCCCGCCATCGCGCCCGCCAAGGACGAGCACTGTGAGCAGTGCTTCATGGCTATTCCTCCTCAGAAATACATCGAGCTCCAGCGGGGAGATGATCTCGTCACGTGCTCGAGCTGTCAGGCTATCCTCTACTACTACGAGGATGCCGAGGACTACGAAGAAGACGAGGCCGAAGCTTGAAAGCTGGCATGAGCGAATGGGGCTGTGACGACGTCACGTATGGCGTTCGAAGTGCCGCCGGCCTTCGGCAACACCGTCGGACCTGGCGTCCATCCGGTGTCTGACAGGGCCATCGTCAGTATTCATGCCCATCGGCTCCCCTGTATTTGGCGTCGAGGGAATGAAGACAGTCTGAATATGTTCAAAACATCGAAACAGCGAGAGGGGCTCGTCGCGCGACGGGCCCTTCTCCTCCGATCATCGGTTCTCCGAGGTCGTCGCCGGCGAGTGGCGGGAATCAGGGTGATTCCCCTGGCTCGCGGGAGGAAAGTCCGGGCATCGCAGAGCAGGAGGGTCGATAACCTCGACCGGGGGCAACTCTCGGGAGAGTGCCACAGAAACGTACCGCCGACCCTTCCGGGGTTGGTAAGGGTGAAAGGGTGAGGTAAGAGCTCACCGGGGTGGCGGTGACGTCGTCCGTCCAGGCAAACCCTCTCCGATGCAAGGCGAACCGGAGTCGAGCGCGTCCTCACACGCGCCCGGAGTGGCTCGCTCCGCCGACTCCAGGTAGCCGCTCGAGCCGCGCGGCAACGTGTGGTCTAGATGAATGACGACTGCCGCGAGAGCGGACAGGACCCGGCTTACCAGGAGAACCGATGTCTCTTGGTATCCGCTGGAATCAATTCACTCGGGTCGGTTCTTCTCTTTGTGAAGCTCAACCGTGCCCGTCTCTCCCATCACATGGGGGAGAGATCGACTGGGGCAACACAAGTGAAAGGGGGCGGAGCCACGTCAGTCGCCCTCCGTGTCGGCCTCTTTTACAGTGTCTTCATCAACGCCGTTGCGCTCCGAGGCCGTTCCGTCGTCGGAAGTCAAGGCATCGACGGAAGACTGAAAACGCCGATCGTCCTCGATAGTCTCACGCATCCGTGCGGCGATGGTATCGAGCGATTCGACCGACTGCCATTGGACTGGCTCGAGCAAATCGACGGCCGTCGAGGCGACGGCCTGGAGATTGAGGTAGCTCGCCGGTGACATGACCGCTCGCAGGGCCGATCGCTCGTTCAGGACGCGCGTTAACGCCTCCGATCGCACCGAGATAACCTGCCGGAGCGGGGTGACGACCGAGCGCCGAAGCGTACCCCGCGACGTCTCGGCTCGGGCGATCAGCTCGACGTCGAGTTCCACGCCCTCGGCCGCCGACAGACACCACTCGCCAGAAGCGTTTGTTCGGGTAGAGACGAGTGACTGCTCGGATGTCTCGAGGCGGTCGAGTCGCACCTCGACGTCGGAAGCGGGCCGCTCGCGTCGACGTGGACGCCCGATGTTGGCATCACGTATCTGGTCGGGACGATGGCCGGCATCCGATTCGGAATCCTCCCCTTCGAACACTGGCAGAAGCACACGTCCACGCACGATCGTGCGATCGGTCTTGCGACGGATTGGGCCGGCCTCCGAACAATCGATGGCCTCGAACACTTCCGCTGCGCCCGAGGCCGTATCGTCTCCAGAGGTCGAGTATTCCCGGTCGGATTGAGAACGCTGGCACCCCGTCGACGCGGCGATCGACACGCTCAGCCCGATCGTGACGATCGCTGCGCCCAATCCGCGTCCCTCACATGTGGCGAATCGTCGTCTCAATGGCCGTGCTCGAGGATCTCTCGGGTCTCTTCGGGAGTCGCCGGTTCGCGCCCGACGTCGCGGGCGATGTCGACGACCGCTTCGATCAGCGGGCCGTTGCCGTCGACCTTCTCGCCGTCGGGGAGATAGAAGGTATCCTCGACGCCCGTGCGGAGGTGGCCGCCGAGTTCGGCCGTCCTGCGGTGGACGTCCCAGATCTCCTCACGTCCGATGAGGATGGACTGCCAGTGGACGTCGTCGGGCATCTCGTCGATGAGAATTGGTAGCAGATCCTCGCGAGCGGGCATGCCACTCTCGACCCCTTGGATGAGCGAGACGGTGAAGGGGCGCTCGAGGATGCCGTTCTGCTCGTAGAGGTTCAGCGAGCGGAGAATTCCGGTGTCGAAACACTCGCACTCCGGGATGATGTCGTTGTCGTGCATGACATCCAGGAACTTCTCGACCTTGTCGACCGGGTTCTCGAAGAGCATCGGCGGCCACTTCCAGTCCCCGTTGCTCCGGATACCGAGGTAGTTCAACGAACCGGAGTTCATTGCCGCCATCTCCGGCTGGACGTGGCGGAGATACTCGAAGACCGTCTCGATGACGTCGTCGTCGTTGCTCGGGACGCCGGTCGTGAGGTTGATGAGCATCTCTGGCGCCTCGTCCTGGATTGCGTCGACGATCTCCTGGGCGAGCTCGGGATCCCACGAGGGGAATCGCCCACTGTTTTGCTCCCGGACGTGGAGGTGGACGATCGAGGCACCGGCCTCTCGGGCTCGTCGAGCTTCCTCGGCCATCTCTTCGGGCGTATAGGGCACCGGGTGCTTTTCAGGATTGGTCAAGACGCCGTTGAGGGCGCACGTCACGACGACTTTGTCATCATGCATGGCTGTCCTCTCTTCGTGTGAGATTCGAGTCGACCATTCAGAAATTAGTGGATACTTAACTGTCTCATATCACCGAGTCGACGAACGAACAAGATCCGCCCCGAGCTGGAGTGCCATCATCAGCCCCACTCCTCCCCAAAGAGAGCCATTCGGCGACCTGCCAGCGAGGCCGCTGGCGCTCCAGTGCCATCATCGGCCGTGAGGCCAGCTCCGAGTTGACGGTTCGCCGGTTCCAGCGAACGAGCGAGTGTCGACGATGTTCCTGGAGCGCCGGTGGCTCGCCGGCTCACACCCGCGGTGGTTCCATCCTCGTAGCGATCACTCTGCGAGTCCCATACTCCCACTCGGACCACATATCGAATCCGCGAGTCGTCAGCTCTCGGCTTCCTCGACCGAGACGGGCGTCTCATCGTCGAAGGGTTGTTCGCGCCGTTCTCGATGGGAGGCCTGGGTCTTTTCGACCGCTTGTTCGGTGCGCGGCTCCGTACGTTGATCGACGAGGTCGACGAGCCGCACGGCGGTTCGGGCGAGCATGTAGGCACCGATCGAAATAGCCCGCTCGTCGATATCGAACTCCGGCGAATGCAGGCGATGACGAGGCCCGACGCCCGCCGTGCCCAGTCGAAACATGGCACCGGGGGCGGATTCGAGGTACATCGAGAAGTCCTCGGACCCCATGCTCGGCAGCGAGATGTGTTCGATATTCACCTCGCCGAGCATGTCGCGTCCCACCTGCTCGATCTGTTCGACGATCGTCGGGTCGTTGTAGATGGCGGGGGCGCCGTACTGGACGTCCAGCTCGTATTTGGCGTCGTGAGCCATGCAGACGCCGGCGACCGTGCGTTTCAGGAGGGGCTGGATCTTCTGCTGGTGCTCCTCGGACATCGTGCGCACGGTCCCCTGGATCTCGGCTGTCTCGGGGATGGCATTGGGCGCGTCGCCGCCCTCGATGGAACCGATCGAGAGGACGGCGGGATCGCGGGCGTCGAAGTTGCGACCGATCGCCTGATAGAGGGCATTGGCGACTTGGGTGGCGACGTAGATGGGGTCGATACACTGGTGAGGCCTCGCCCCGTGACCGCCTTGACCGATGATCGTGATGTCGAAATTCTCGAAGCCCGCCGTGAAGGCGCCCTCGCGGATGCCGATTCGACCCGTCTCGAGTTCGGGATCGCAGTGGACCCCGATGATCGCGTCGACGCCGTCCATGGCGCCGAAGGCGACCATCTCCCGGGCGCCCCCGGTGACGGCCTCCTCGGCGTGCTGGAAAATCAGTCGGAGGCGGCCGTTGAGTTGGTCTTCGATGGCGTCGATGGCTCGGCCCGCTCCCGTGACGATGGCCATGTGAACGTCGTGGCCACAGGCGTGCATTACGCCCTCGCGGGTCGAGGCGTAGGGCACGTCGTTTTGCTCCTCGATCGGCAGCGCGTCGATGTCGCTTCGAATCGCCACCGTCGGATCGGTGTTGGGATCGAAGTCGTCGGGGACGAGATCGGCATAGAGGCCGGTGCCTTCGTCGCGGACGTGAACGTCGAACCCCAGCTTTTCGAGGCGCTCGGCCAGTTCGGCCGTCGTCTCGGATTCCTGGTGGCTCAGTTCGGGATGGGCATGAAAATAGCGGCGGAGCGAGATCAGTTCGTCGGCATTGTCGCGAACCGTTCTTTCGACGTCGTCAACCAGGTCCTGATTCAGCTTGCTCATCGTTCTCCGTCTCGTGGTTGTCTTCGTGCTCCTTGAGATGTTGAAGTAGCTGAAAGATCAGCTCCGGAAGCTCCTCCAGATGCACGAAGGCATTGAAAAGATGGACGTGAATGTCCTGCCCGGCCACCTGCATGTCGAGCTCACTCTTGGTCGACTGAGCCGTCATATCGTCAAATCCGAGCGCCTCGGCATCGAGCAGCTCCCAGTCGATACTCCACATGCGGTCGCGCTGGCCGATCAGGAACGTCTCCGGCGAGAGTGCCAGAAAGTTCGTCTGAACGAAGACATACCAGTAGCCGGCCAGTCCCAGGGCCGACAGCCCCAGGATGGCCAGCACGACAAACGTGACGATCCAGCTGATGTCGGCCAGCCCCGACTGCCACCAGAGCATAATGTCCAGGCCGAGAATTGCCACCCCGACGATCAGCGAGATGACGAAGCTCGGCATGTTGAGATCGTATCGATAGACGTCGAGCTCGGCCCGTTCGCGCAATTCTTCGCGCATCTCCGGGCCCTGAATGAGTCGAATCTCGGACATGGTGCCGGCCCTCTGTGGAGCCCCCGCTGCGGCGACCTCAGACGTCGAGGTTTCGCACTTCGAGGGCGTTCGATTCGATGAACTCTCGACGGGGCTGGACCTGATCACCCATCAGCACGGTAAATAGCTCGTCGGTCTCGACAATGTCTTCGATGCGCACCTGAAGGAGGTTGCGCGTCTCCGGATCCATCGTCGTCTCCCAGAGCTGACCCGGATTCATCTCGCCGAGTCCCTTGTACCGCTGGATCGACTGGCCCTTGCGGCCTTCGTCGAGGACGAATCGCAACAGCGGACGAGGATCTTCGAAGGTCCGCTCCAGCCGACTCGATTCGACAGTCAGCTCGTCGCCGTGTGAATGGAAGCGATTCCAGATGCGCGAGAGCTCCTCGTATTCGACGCTCGTCAGGAAGTCCCGGTCGATGATCGTCGTCACCGGCGTCCCGGCCACTCGTGTCTGCCAGGTGACGCGGTAGAATCCCTCGTACTCCTGGCTCTCGTCCAGTTCGGGCTCGGCCCAGGCGACATTGCGGTGCTTCTCATGGAGCTGATCGCGAATCTCGTCCATCCGCGACCGGAGCTGATCGCGATCGCGGAGCTCGTCGGGAGTGAGATTGGCCCGGACGACCAGGTCGATGATGCGCTCGTCGTCGTGACGGCTCAATTGCTCGAGGATGTCGCGGTACTTGATAAGATCGTCGACGAAGTCGGCGATCTCCTCGCCTTCGATTTTCGTATCCTCGGAGCCGTGGATGGTGATCCGGTCCTTGGCCTTCTCGAGCAGGAAGTCGTGAAGTGCCTCCTCGTCTTTGAGATAGTCGGTCGAACTCCCCCGCTTGATGGCATAGAGCGGCGGCTGAGCGATGTAGAGATAGCCGTTTTTGACGATCTCCGGATACTGCCGATAGAAGAACGTCAGCAGCAGCGTGCGGATGTGGCTGCCGTCGACGTCGGCGTCCGTCATCAGGATGATCTTCTGATACCGGAGCTCGTCGAGATCGAAGTGATCCTCGCCGATGCCGCAGCCGAGCGCCGAGATCAGCGCCGACAGCTCGTCGTTCGAGAGCATCTTGTCGAAACGCGCCTTCTCGACGTTCAGGATCTTTCCGCGGAGCGGCAAGATGGCCTGGAAGCGGCGTTCTCGACCCTGTTTGGCGGAACCGCCGGCCGAATCCCCCTCGACGATGAACAGCTCCGATTCCTCCGGATCGCGCGACTGACAGTCGGCCAGCTTGCCGGGAAGGTTGGTGGCCGTCGAGAGTTCGGACTTTCGAGCGATCTCGCGGGCCTTGCGAGCGGCTTCCCGGGCGCGGCTGGCGGCCAGCGCTTTTTCGACGATCGTCTCGGCGACGCTCGGATGTTCGTTGAGGTAATACGAGAGACGCTCGTTGATGACCGACTCGACCGCGCCCTTGATCTCGTTGGAGACCAGTTTCTCTTTGGTCTGGCTAGAGAATTTCGGCTCGGGCATCTTGACCGACAGGACGGCGGTCAGTCCCTCGCGGATGTCTCGACCCTTGAGGGTGTCGTCGAGAATGTCGTTGCCGACTCCATAGGAGTTGATCGTCCGGGTCAGTGCGGCTTTCATCCCCGACAGGTGACTCCCGCCATCCTCGTTGCGGATGTTGTTGGTGTAGGCGAAGATGTTGGTGTTGAAGGAGTCGTTCCACTGGAGACTGGCCTCGACGGAGATGCCCTCGTCGTCGAGATCCTCGTCGATGTGAATGGGCTCCTCGTGGAGGCGATCTTTGTTTTCGTTCAGCGAGCGGACGAACGACCGAATTCCCCCCTCGTAGCTGAAGTCGTGGCGCTTGCCGGAGCGCTCGTCGACGATCGAAATGTGGACGCCGGCGTTGAGATACGACAGTTCGCGGAGTCGCTGGGAGAGCGTATCAAAGGAGTATTCGGTGCCCTCGAAGACCTGATCGTCGGGGCGGAACGTCAGTTTCGTCCCCGTTTTGTTGGTCTTGCCGACGACCTGGATGCTCTCCTGGGGGATCCCTCGCTGGTAGCGCTGTTGCCAGATTTTGCCGTCGCGGCGAATCTCGAGTTCGAGCCACTCCGAAAGGGCGTTGACCACCGAGACGCCGACGCCGTGGAGCCCCCCAGAGACTTTGTAGGAGTTTTCATCGAATTTGCCACCGGCATGGAGCTTCGTCATGATGACTTCCGCTGCCGACTTGCCGGCCTCCTCGTGATGATCGACCGGGATCCCCCGTCCGTTGTCCTCGACGGTGACGACGTCCCCCTCGTGGATCGTGATCTCGATCGTGTCGCAGTAGCCGGCGAGCGCCTCGTCGACGGCGTTGTCGACCGTCTCGAAGACCATGTGGTGGAGACCCGAACCATCGTCGGTATCGCCGATATACATGCCGGGGCGCTTGCGGACGGCCTCCAGCCCCTCGAGCACCTGAATGTTGTCGGCGTTGTATTCTTCGCTGTCTTCGAACGCCTCCTCGAGACTCTCGTCGAGCTCGACGTCCTCAGCTTCGTCTTCGGGCGTGGCAACTTGTTGCTCTTGAGCCATCGATGTGTCCTCGGCGTAGTATTGAGACGAGATCATCCCATGAATCACTTCCGACTGTTATCACACGGAAAGGGGGGCTGTCACGCGCGTCGCGCGCAAGCGGGACAGTTACCGATCCCATGAGGCGGAATGACACCTCGCCTCGTGTGCCCGATGGGGGGTGCCCCTCACATGAAGCCTCGGGGCGCCTCATTGAGAAGAGATTGTTGTCACATCGAGGGGAATCCGCTGATATGTGTTCGAGGTTGGGCAATCGATCCGTTCAGAGACACCGTGCTCGAGGATCGCAACGAGAAAATGATTAGGAGGCGGCGATCGCTCGAACGCGGGAAGTCCACTCGGATGCGATGGGATAACAAGAGGTCCGTGGCATTTATTGCATGATAGCGCCCGCGCGACAGGAGAAGTCGCGTCGAAGACCGGGAAACCGGCGCATGTTGCAGATGACGGCTCGGGGGATGAAAGGGGAGAGGCCTGGCAAAGAAGGGGGACGTCCGAGGGGCATTGAGTCGTCCCGCTCGAGGACGAGTGTGGGGAGGAAACGAGAGCGAGCTACGACGAGCGACTCGATTCTCGTGCGACGACCTCGTTGGTGAGTGTGCCGACTCCGTCGACTTCGATCGAGACGCGATCGCCCGGCTCGATGGGACCGACGCCATCGGGCGTCCCCGTCAGAACGACGTCTCCCGGTTGGAGCGTCATGACGCCGCTGATGAAGGCGAGTAGCTCCGGAATCGAGACGAGCATCGAGTCGAGGGCAGCCGATTGACGCCGGGTTCCATTGACTTGTGCCCGGATGTGATGCCGAGCGGGCTCGAAGGTATCGGCCGGCACGACGTGAGGGCCGAGCGGACAGAAGGTATCGAAGCCCTTGCCCCGGGTAAACGTCTTGTCGCGGGTCTGGAGGTCGCGCGCAGTGACATCGTTGCCGCAGGTGTAGCCCCAGATGGCATCACCGGCGTTGTCCGCCGAAGCGTCGACGAGGCGCTCGCCGATGACGAGCGCCAGCTCCGCCTCGTGGTGGACCTCTTCGGAGGCGGCTGGATAAGCGATCGGGCGATCGGAACCGATCAGAGCCGAGGGCGGCTTGAGGAAGATCAGAGGTTCGTCGGGGACGGGATTGTCCAGCTCGTCGGCGTGCGAGCGAAAGTTGCGTCCGACGCAGACGATCTTCGAGGGGGTCGCCGGAGCGAGCCGCTCGACATCGGTGTCACGGGGAATGGTCTCGACCGACTTGAGGGCGTCGATCCGGCGCGAGGTCATCTCGCCGAAGGGAGAGGAGACGAGACCGAAACGATCTTCGCGCCGGACGGCATATCGCGCGCCGAGTTCCGGGATGTGGAGGCGGACGAGTTCCATCGGATTACTGCTTCATCATCTTTTTGCGACGCTGTTCGAGCTTCTTGCGAAGCTCTTCGTTACGCTCTTTGACCTCTTTTTTCTCTTTTTTCTGCTCCTCGATGTATCCTTTCAGCGCCTTGAAGTCGACCTCACGCTCGAACTTGTAGTTGCAACGCTTCGGATAGGGAGCATCGTCCGGAAGCTCCTCGATTTTCGACTCTTCTTTCCACTCGCAGGTCCACATCTGGCGCTTCAGGCTGGTGACGAAGTTCGGATAGTCTCCCTGCTCGTCGGGGATGCGTACCTGGATTTTGTGGCCCACGTCGACTTTCGTGTCGACGCGAATCTTTTTCTCCTCGAGTTCGTCGGTCTCTTCGTTGCGGACGTAGTACTTGTCGAAGGTCACCGGCGTGGTCATCTCCTCGCCGTCTTCGTCGAGCAGGGGATCGTTGTCGAACATGATTCGCGCGCCGGAGGGGATCGTGTCGATTGTGACCTCGCCGAAGTAGTCGTTTTCCTCGTCTTTCTTGAGGCGTTGCTGGAGCTCGATCTGGCGCTCTCCGCTCTTGGGCACCATGTTGACGTTCAGCTTTTTCTTGTAGTTGATCGGCGAGTCTTCGATCTCGCTCCACTGCTCTTCGGTCAGATCCCAGCTTTTGGATTTGTAGTTGGGCGCCCTGACCTGGACGTTGTGTTTGTCCTCGACGTTGAGGTTCTGAAACTGAGTCGTGGGCAGCTTGAGTCGGACCGCTCGCCATTCGGTGACCCGGTCGCGTTGGCCCTCGCTTGTCTCCGATTCGGCGCTCTCGGCCTCGTCTTTCGAGTCAGCATCGGAGTCGCTGTCTTCTTTCTTTCGTTGTTCGTATTTGTGAAAGGAGTCTTCGGTTACCGAGTGAGACAGCTTCCCGTACTGCCTCTCGCCGTCGAGTTTGATGTCGGCGTATTTGTACTGCTTGTTACTCGTCTGGAGCGTCAGCGTGCCGTATTTGGGGAGCTGTGAGAGCTGTTCTTTCTCCCACTTCTCTTTGGCTTCGCGTGCTTTGGCACGTTCGTATTCTTTGAGATTCCCCTGAAGGAGGGCCTTGATGCGCTTGCCCTGTTCCGTCTGAGTGACCAGAAAGTACATGAATCCCCCGACGACCGCGACCAGCAGCGTCCCCATGATGTAGACGGCCGTATTTCCCCCTCCCTCCTGATAGTCGACATCTTCTTTGTGAAGGTAGGGATCCTGGAGGTTGACGTCGGGATCGTCGCCGGATTCGTGGACACTCTCCGGATCGAAGACGCCTCCGATGTTACCGTCTTCGTTGACGGGGTCGGTGCTGTCGGAATCCAGATCGTCAAAGGCGTCGTCGCTCGTCGACGCATTCGCCGTCTCGAAGCCGCTGATGCCCTCCTCGTCCGATGGGTCGTCCGCATCGTCTTCGGCGCTGACATCGGAGGTATCTTCCGACGATTCGGAGGTCTCGTCGTCTGACGGAGCGGTCGAAGATTCATTTTCGACGTCGACGTCGACATCGGACTCGGCGTCTTGTTCGCCGTCCGTGTCGGTGTCGACCTCCGACTCGGATGCCGCGTCCTCCGTTTGATCCTCGGGTTCCTCGTCGGAATTCGAGGTCTCCTCGTCTTCGACCTCCGATGCGTGATCGTCCTTGTCTTGATCTGCCACGTGCTGCTCCTCGGTTCGAGTTAAATCGGCCGGCGCCTCCACGAGGTGAGAGGCGAGCGACCCGTCTGTCTGGCTCGCTGGATGCTGGGGCGAACGTGAGGTGTGATGTCTCGTCTGCCGGTCGGCCCGTCGAGTTGCTCGAGATCGACCGCTCCGTATTCGAGGGCGGGAGATTAGACGCTCCCTCGAAATCCTGTCAAGTTCCGCTCGCCGACAATTTCGAGTCTTCCACCTCGGGTCCGCTCGGATACCGTGAGAGACGCCATGGCGTGACGCTTGCGGTCGACCGACTCGATGATCGGCCGGCGAGGCCGCCGGCGCTCCCCAAAACGCGTCGTCGGGACCTCACGGACCTGAGTCACTCCCTTCCACCTCTTCGACTCTGTCCCCTCCTGCATTCAGCACCTGCCACTGGAGAGGTCATACGGAGCATCGCGACGACGGAAGTCGTCCGGGAGAGGCAGACTCGTGTGACAGACATGGCCTCATGTCCCTCCTCGTTTCCGGTTCATCGGCCGGACTCGCAGTTCGCGCGCTCGCCTTGACGCCTTGAAGATCGGGGTGTTAACTGAACGCTTCAGTTTTGCATTCGTATCGTTCCGATTTCGCGTGTCATTGGAAACCGCCCACAGTCGATTGCCGAACCCATCACCTCTTTCAACGTCAGTGAGCCGTCATGAGTCCATCGATCGTTGCGACGATTCTCGGTCCCCTTGCGACCTTCATCATCTTCTACGTCTGGCACCGCTCCCAAGTCGACGAATACGAATTCGAATTGGAGCAAAAACAGGAGAAAGTCGAGCAGCTCAAGAGTGAGGTCGACTCCGATTCGGACGACTCGAATGAACTCCAGGACGTCCGCAAGCGTCTCAACGAGGTCCAACAGGAGCTCGACGAAGTCAAAGAAAAGAAATACGACCTCCAGCAACAAAACGAGCAGCTTAAAGAGGAAGCTCAGCAAAACGAGGGGCCCGACCAGGAAAAGCTCGTCAGTTTGCGCTCCGAACTCTCCGAGGCCAAACAGGAGGTCGAGCAATGGCGATCGAAAACTGAAGAGCTCGAAGACCAGATCGATGGAGAAGGCCAGACGACGACGTCTGCGACGCCGACCGAAACCTCGTCGAATCGTGACGATACGGAGGATACCGGCTCGGACAACGAAGGCGGCGACGAGACGGCCGATGCCGAGCTTCAGGAGGAGATCGATCAACTCCAAGAACAGGTCGATCAACTCCGTGAGGAGCGAGACGAGAAAGTCTCCGAACTGGAGTCACTCCAGGAGACGCATGAGGAACGCGTCTCGGAACTCGAGAGGAAACTCGATCGCAAGATCGCCGAGGTCGACAAACAGCGCGAACGCGCCGACAACAACGACAAAGCCTACAAGATCACGCAGCGCCAGCTCGATTCGGCTCATGAGCGTGTATCGTATCTCGAAGGGCAGCTCGAGACGCTCCACGAGCGTATCGAATCGGATAACAGCGACGAATCGGAGGCGCTTCAGGAAGTCGCAGCCGAAGTCGAGGAGGCGGAGTCGCAGAGCGAAGTCGCCGACACCAACATCACGATTCCCTCTCCCGAAACCGTTGCAGAAGAGAGCGGCGTGGCGGAGAACGATGCCGATGCCGACGAGAAGATAAAGAAGGACGCATCGGAGGAAGCTGACGAGACGGAGACAAATGGCGACGTCGCATCCGAAGAGGCCCACACCAGCGACTCCGAAGACGGGGACGAAACCGAAGTCGACGATGCGGAGGGAGACGACTCGTCCGACGAGAGCTTCGAGACCGAAGCGTCCGCCTCCGACGACGAACAGGACCAGCCCGTCGAGGACGATGGTCCCGCCGAGCAGACGGGCGACGAGCCCGAGAGCGAAGATGCTGACGAAGAGGACGATGGTCCTGCCGAGCAGACGGGCGACGAGCCCGAGAGCGAGAATGGCGACGAAGCCTCCGACGACGAGCAGGACCAGCCCGTCGAGGACGATGGTCCCGCCGAGCAGACGGGCGACGAGCCCGAGAGCGAAGATGCTGACGAAGAGGACGATGGTCC
>JAQCND010000192.1 GCA_028274765.1 Bradymonadaceae bacterium | reverse complement strand
GACAAGACCAACATCCCCGGCGCGGTGGAGCTGCTGCGGGAACTGAGGCACTCCCTTGGCGACGATTGTCTCGTCACCTTCATCTCGGGAAGTCCCTCTCAGATGCGCTCGACCATCGAGCGCAAATTCGAGATCGACGGGATCGAGCCCGATCTCTTCGTCCTCAAGCCGACGCTTCGCTACCTCCTCAAGGGCCAATTCGAGGCCGTTCGCAGTCAGGTCGGCTACAAGCTCGAGACCCTCCTGCATCTCCGGGCTCAAACCCCGATCGCCCCCGAGACAATGTTCGGCGACGATGCCGAACAGGACGCCTTCATCTACTCGCTGTACGCCGATCTCGCCGCCGGTCACATCTCGGCCGATCGCCTGCGCGCTATCCTGGACGAAGCCGAGACCCTCCCCGAGTCGACCGAGGCCATCGTTCGGCGCGCCCGGGAACTCGAGCCCCATGCCACGGTCGAACGCATCTTCATTCATCTCGAAGACCAGTCCCCGCCGGGGCGATTCCGCGTCTTCGGCCCGCGCCTCGTCCCGGTCACCAACTATTTTCAGGCGGCCGTCGTGCTCTTCGCCGACGAGGTGCTGTCCGCCTCCTCGACGCTCCGGGTGGCAGCCGGGATGGTCGATCACTGCGATAGCCGTCTCCTGTCGCTGGCGAGTAGCGTCGAATCCCTCATGCGCCGCCGCCATCTCACCCCCGAGGTCGTCGAGCGGCTCGCCGACACCCTCTCCGATGAAGATCCGAGCGATCTACCCGAAGGATTTACAGCGCGATTCATCTCGAGCACCCGGAGTCTCGCGCCTCTCGAAGAGCCCGAACCGATCCCTTCGAGCCAGCCCCCCGACTATCTCGAGATCCTGAACTCCGATCGTGCGCTCCGGGCTTCGGTGCGCGAGCCATCGGGGTGGTTCCAGCGTTGGTTTGGGCATCGGTGAGCCCCCCCTCGGGCTATCCATTCGAGAAACGCTCCTCCGGCGTATTCGCGTCGTGCTACCGAAGCTCGACTGCCTGAGCTGATTCACCGACACGCTTCGACCTGCATGTGGCGAGGGGGAACGTCAACAAAGGGGTTGGCGGAACGTCAATCGTCGGTTATGGATGATGTATATGTATATCAATGCATCGCTGAAAGCGTGTGGCACACACGGCTAATATCCGAGGGAGTCAACAGTGGCTCGAGAGGGATTTGTTGTTCGAGAACCTCAAGACTGGTGGGGGACCGAGGAGGACGACCATTTGCATCTGGTGCTGTGTCAGCCCGAAATTCCGGGAAATACCGGCAATATCGCTCGACTCTGCGCTGGAGCCGACATCTGGTTGCATCTGGTCCGTCCGCTGGGCTTCGAGCTAGACAATCGATATCTCGACCGGGCCGGACTCGACTACTGGCCCCACGTCAAACTCTGTGTGCACAATGGGTTCGGGGCGATCGAACACCATTTTCCGCACGAGCGCCTCTATTTATTTACCAAGCGGGCCCGCCAGCTCTACACCGACATCGAGGTCGAGCCCGGAGCGGTCCTGGTCTTCGGGCGCGAGAGTCGAGGGCTCGACGTCGACCTGCTCGAGCGATACGAAGACCGGGCGTTTCGCATTCCAATCAACGAGTCCGTGCGAAGCCTCAACCTCGCCAATGCGTGTGCCGTGGTGACGTACGAAGGATTGCGCCAACTCGAATGGTCTCCGATGGATCTGTACTGAGAGTGGGGATGACATCTCTAAACAGAGGGCTAATTGCCCCCGTTGGCCAGGGGGCCCCTCGCACTCGAACCATGTCCATGGAGATCGAGGGAGACACGTCGAGACGTGGAACGGACGTTCGGACGATATCGCATCATCGAGTCGATCGGTCGAGGCGGCATGGCCGAGGTCTATCGCGCCAAGCGCGAGGGCGCAGAGGGGATCGAGAAGGAAATCGTCCTCAAGACCATCTTACCCGAATACGCCGAGGACGAGCGATTTGTCGACATGTTCATCTCGGAGGCCGAGCTGGCCGTCGAGTTGAACCATCCGAATATCGTTCAGATGTACGATTTCGGGCGAATCGACGGAGAATACTTTCTGGTGATGGAGTATGTCGAAGGGCCGAATCTCTCGGAGTTCCTCTCGGTTTGCAAACGTGCTCATCGTCCCATGAGCACGGGCGACGCCGTCTACGTCACCAGTAAAATCGCCGAGGCTCTCCACTACGCCCACGAGCAGACGGATGCCTCGGAACACCATCTGAATATCGTCCACCGTGACGTCACCCCCGACAATGTTCTCGTCTCCACGGACGGAACGATCAAAATTACGGATTTCGGGATCGCTCAGGCCCGCGACATCGCCGACGAAGGCGACGTCGTCAAGGGCAAATACCAGTACATGAGCCCCGAACAGGTACGGGGGGGCGAAGTTGATCGTCGGAGCGATCTCTTCAGTTTGGGAGCGCTTCTGTTCGAGATGCTCTGTGGTCGTCCGCTGTTCGAACGCTCCTCTCGTGAAGAGACGATCAGTCTGGTCGAGACGGCAGTCGTCCCCGATCTCGATCGGGTCTCGGCCGACATCCCCGGGTCCCTTCAGAGTATCATGTATCGCGCCCTCGAGCGCGTCCCCGACGATCGCTATCAGACGGCCCGGGCGATGCGCATCCAGTTGATGGAGTTTCTCTACGACCTCGGGGAACTCCACGACGCCGGCACACTCGCCGAACATCTCGACGCCGTCGACGATCGACTCGACGGAGATGTCTCCGACGACCCCCCTGCGACCGAGGGTACACTCGAACTCGAGACGTCGACCGATGTGGGGGCGACCGCTCGACAGACCGAAACGGTCTTTCGAGAGACTCCCCTCGCCGAGGCCTCGGCAGTGTACCGCGAACGCAAACACGCCGTGCTGATCGCGGGCCGCGCCGACGGCCTCCTGACCCTCAAATCAGTCGTCGACGAGGAGCAACTCTGGCGACGCGTACTCGACGAGTACACGCGTATCGTCGATTCCATCACCCTCAAACACGACGGTCAGGTCCATCATGTCGACGAGTCGGGGTTTCTCGTGGCGTTCGGAGTCCCGACGACTCGCCACGACGATGTTTATCGGGCAGTGCGAGTTGCGCGCGACCTCCGCGAGGCGATCTCCGGGATGAACGTCAGCCTCGACGCCCCCGTGCGGCTCTCGATCGGTCTCGCCTGGGGGGACGTCCTCGTCGAGCGGCTCCGGGCCGAGGACGAACCACGGTATCAGTGGTCGTTTTGCGGAGAGGCGTCGCGCCTCGTCGATCAGCTTGCCGAGGCGGCCATGGCCACCGAAATTTTGCTCGGCCCTCGACTCACCGACTGCATCCGGCCTCGATACCAGTGCGAGTCGATCGCCGACGCCCTCGGACTCGAGGGCGAGGCAGGAGAGGCCCATCGTCTCCTGCACCCCGACCGAGATGAAACCATCCGCCACACGACCGAACATCCAGCTCGCTCCCTCTCCGGACGATCCGAAGAACTGGAGCGTCTGCAACGCATCCTCGACGAGGCGATCGAGCGACCCAGGGCGACAGCCGGGGCGATCGTCGGACGGCGCGGCGCGGGCAAATCGGCCCTCATCGAGACGTTCCGGGCGACGCTGGACACGGACGACTACCAAATCATCGGCAAGCGGTGCTTCCCCCCCGATCGCGAGACATCGATGGGGACACTGGCCGCACTCTACCGCGAACTGATGGGATTCGGCGAGCACGAGGCCCCCCGTCAACTTCGCGAAGTCCTTGGACGTCGCCTCGAGGCCCTCTTTCCCGACCTCGAGTTGGCGGAGCGAGAGCTCATGGTCTCCGCGCTCAGTTCGTTGTTCCATCCCGAACCTCACTCGGATGCCTTGGCCTCGCTCGGTCCCGACGAACGGAGAGCACGGATCTTTCGAACACTGCGGCGTATCTTGAGTCGTGAAGCCGAGCGCAAACCTGTCGTCATCCTCCTCGACGATGCTCACCACGTCGACCCGGTCTCGACCGAGTTTGCAGCCGAGTACTTCGGACAGTTGCGCTCGGCCCCGGTGTTGCTCGCCGTGACGGCAAATCGCAGCGACTTGAAGCGGCGAATGGAGAGCGGGCGTCCGATTCGACGGGCTTCTCACCTCCATGTCCTCGAGCTCGAGTCCCTGACATCGCCGGAGGCGCGTCGTCTCGTCGACGATCGTCTCCGAGGACACGATCTGGCCGCCGAGCCCCTCGTCGACGACCTCGTGCGCTGGACGGGAGGCAATCCCCGACTGATCGAAAAGCTCGTCGAAGCCATCCAGGCGAGGGCAGACTCGACTCACGCTCACCTCATTCGGGCACTCGAGACAATCGGGGCGTACCCGGACTGGTTGCCCGCGTCTCTCGAGGCGAGTGTGATGGCGCGATTCGACAACCTCTCCTCCGCGCTGAAGCAGACGTTGCAGTCGCTCGCCCGCATCTGGTCTCCTTTCAGTCTCGAGGAGGCCGCGATCGTCCTCGATGCGCCTCGATCGGAGGTCGCCTCGACGCTGGAGAGTCTGCTCGACCATTTCGTCCTCGAGTACGTCCCCGAGAGCGAAGCCCGGGCGAGTCCCCCCGAAGGCCCGTCGCGCGCCAAGGGAGGGCGCATCTATCGCATCCGCCCCGGCCTGATGCGTCCCGTCGTGGCTCGAACACTTCCCGAGGCGGAAGCCACGGCTCTGCACGCTCGAGTTGTCGACTATATCGAGGATCGACTCGACGAGTACGCGGCCTCGGATCATGCGCTGCTGGCCCGTCACCACGAGCGCGCCGAGGCGCCGGAGCGAGCTGCTCGCCACTATGCTCGGGCGGCCGAGCATGGGCTCGACGTCCTCGGGGCACGAGAGACGCTTCGCTTCGCCGAGAACACTCTCGCACTGACCGACAACCTCGAGGAACGCTACCGGGCTCAACGTGCCCGCAGCCGAGCGCTGGCTCGACTCGGCCGTATCGCCTCCACCGAGGAGGCCCTGGACCGTCGACTCGAACGAGCACGCGACCTCGAGCGAGATGCGCTCCAGACCGAGACCCACATGAGACGCACGCTCTTCGAGCTGCGACGCGGCCAGCTGGCGTCTCCCCGTGATCGTCTCGACTCTCTATCGCCCTCCGATCCTCCCGCCGGAGCCGCCATCCGCCTCCACGGTCCCGCTCTCCATACACATGCCCGCGCACTCGTCTCTCTGTACGAGGGGGATCACCGTCGGGCTGAACAACTCTGCCACGACGTACTCGCCCAACGTGCCTCTCGAGAGGTGACGCGGGTGTCGCCCGGACGTCACGTCGCCCTCCAGGGATGGGCCCTTATGAGGGCGGGGCGATGTGAACGAGCCGTGACCTGTCTGCAACGAGGGCTGGACGAGACGTCTCGTCCCGAAGCCAGTCACCTCGAACGGCGGCTTCGATGCCATCTCGGACGAGCTTGCGTGCGACTCGGCGACCTCCGGAGAGCCTTCGACCATCTTGAACGGGCCCTGGACGAGGCTCGACACCTCGACGATCGACGGGGGAGCGCCCGGAGTCACATCGGGCTCGGATGGGCGCGGCTCGCGGCGGGACGCTGCCGACGGGCGATCTCGACCATCCGCCAGGGGCTCTATCGAGCGCGTGAGACGGAGATGGAGCGACTCGTCGCCGAGGGCCTCCTCGCACTGGGACGCTGTTATCTCGAGGATCAGCGGTATCGAGCCGCCGATCGCTCTCTCCACCAGGGGTTGCGTATCGCCGACTCCATCCCCGATGCGTGGCTCGGCATACAGACCATATTCACCCTTGCTCGCGTCCAGCTCCGGGACGACGAATCGGGGCATCCTCAGACCGCGCTCGTCCAGGCCGAAGACGGAATCGCACGTGCCAACTCGCTCGATCTCTGCTGGGGAGCGCCCCTCGGTCACTATCTCGCTGCACGCGCCCTGGCGAGTCTGGAGCGATATGACGAAGCGAGAGAACACGCGGAACGAGAGCCGGACCTCGACTCGCCCGAAACGGCTCAGAGCACCCTCCTCGTCCACTACCAGCGTGCCCGAGCGCTCGCCTCCATCCCTCGCGGGGACGACGCTGGAGAGGCCATCGAATGCGCTGCCCATGCAGCCCGCGAGCGCCTCGAACGCGTGGACGACGACGAACTGCGCGAGAGCTGCACCGAACACTCGATTGTTGGAGCTATCTCGGACTCGATCCGTGTCGAGCTCACCGACTCGCGTGCGCCCTCCTCGCCCTGACA
Source organism: Bradymonadaceae bacterium (assembly GCA_028274765.1). Classification (GTDB taxonomy): domain Bacteria; phylum Myxococcota_A; class Bradymonadia; order Bradymonadales; family Bradymonadaceae; genus CAJXPB01. The sequence continues at coordinate 10,960 of JAQCND010000192.1, read as the reverse complement.
TCTCGACGCCGGGAACGATCGAACGTGGGCCAATTGTTGCGACAACCGGGGGATGTGATACGCTAGCAGTCGCCCGTTCGAGGACGAGAGGCTCTCATTACGGATCGTCCGGTGACATCGACACGCTCCAAAGAGATCGAGTGTGAGACCTGTGGGGGACGATTCCGGGTGCAGGCAGAGTCCGAAGAGGAGCTGCCCTCGAGCGTGTCGTGTCCGAACTGTTCGAGCGACATTCCCCTCGATCCTCGAGATCGCGATCAATTCTGGGTCTCGCGTTCGCACGCCGATATTTTCAGTCGTCCCGCTGTTCGGGACGAGGATGTCGGATCGTCTCAGTCCGTTTCCGGGGAGGACGACCCGCCGCGAGATCCGTCCGAATCGTCATTTTCCCCCGAACCGACGTCCGACGACGCATCGCCCCCCCGCGATCCGGACCTCGACGCATCGTCGATGGCCTCCGAGCGCTCGCCTTCCGAATCGTCTCCTCCCCCGCGAGACCCCGGCGCATCGTCGCTTCCCTTCGAGCACAACCCCTCCGAGTCAGCACCGCCTCAACAGAATCCCGACGAGTCCTCGCTTCCGTTCGAGCGCAACCCCTCCGAGTCGTCGCTTCCGACCGAGCGAGCCCCCGATGACTCGTCGCTCCCGACGGGCCCCGAATCCGTCTCCGAGTCATCCGATGCCTCCACGAGTCCGGGACGGGCCCATGCCCCCCCCGAATCGTCCTCGGCGCGTCTCGAACAGACGTCGGCATCCTCCGATGATTCGGCTCCGGCCCCTCCCCCTCTCGACGACAGCGGCGAATCGAGTGAAGAGACGGCCGTCGATTCCCCCGAGTCCGAGGCGAGCGAGCGTCCCTTCTCGTCTTCCCAGTCTCCCCTGCCGGCCCGAACGTTCCCGGAGGCCTCCCCGCCGTCGGGCGAAGAGCCTCCGACGTCGCGCCACGATTCAAACAGCATGGAGACGTCGGACTGGCCGATCGTCGAAGATCGAGAGGACGCATCGGACGAGTTCAACTTCCCCCTGTCCCCGACTGATGATTCGGACGAGGCCATCTCGCACGATCTGGAATTTCCATCGTCCGAGGCATCCGCGTCCGACAGTGGAACGACGTCGACTTACGAGGACGTCGAGACCGAGCAGGTGGCGTCGTCGCCTCGAGAGCTGAAGCTCGACGCGTCGGATGAGGCGTCGTCAGAGGAGGATTCGGGCCATTTCGGCGGCGAGAGTTTCGTCGAGGAACTCTCCAGCGTGGCCGACCGCACCATGGAGACGTCGGGAGGGTTCGAGCCCGTTGCGTCGAACGGCGAGGGCGCCGTGCCCACCAGTCCCGCCGATCACCGGGAGGCGCGGACGGGAGAATCCGCAGAAGCGTCGGAGATGGCCGAGCGATTCGATGAGCTCGAATCGGTGGCGACCTCGACTCCTCTCGAGCCCGGAGACGAGACGCCTCCATCCGACAAGGGGACGTCGCCGGAGTCATCTCCCTCCGACCTCGAAAAAGAGCCCGCCACGCACGTTTCGCCGTCGGACAGAGAGAAGACGACGCGGCCCCGAGACGACACTTTCGAGCCTCCCGCCCCCTCCCGAGATGCCGAGACATCCGACGCCCCCCCGTCCGTTGCCCGTGGCGTAGAGGGCGGATCTCGATCAACGGGGTCTCCCCCCTCGGACGGGAACGAGCCCGCGGAGCGAAGTAGGGGCGATTCGCCCGACCCCAACGATCCGTCTTCGAGCTCCAGTCGGACTCGCGAGCGCAGTCGAGCGGGGCAGTTCGAGACTCCGGCGCCCACTTCCTCGGAGCCGAATGGAGAAGCTGTCGATGCCGACGCTCCTTCGCGCTATCGTCCACGGCGACTCGGCATCGCGGGGCTCGCGGTACTCGGGATCGTCTCGATCGCGATGGGACTCGTCTGGCGGCAGTCGCCGTCTCGCTCCAGTCCGGAAGCCTCGTCCGACCGAGCCATGTCGGGGCATACAGTCTCGGAGCGTCGCGAATCGGCGCGCATCAAGGCCAACACTCTCGCCACTCAGATCGAGTCGACGGCGCAACATTGGGGAAAGCGGTATCGAGGGCGACGAGCGACCTCCGAAGCGGCTGTCACTCGAGCGCGGCGTGCGGTCGACGAGGGCCATCGTCTCTCGCCCGTCGTCCGACGGCTCCTGGAGGCCGAGCGATTCGAGGCGGCTCGACGTGTCGCCATCGCCGGCATGGCGGCCTCCGAATCGACCGATTCCGAGTTTCAGACGCTCTTTGCCTCGGCCATCGAACGTGACGACTCGCTTCGGCCCGAGACGGTGACCCTCGGGCGCGATCTCGAGATCGATGCCCTCCACCGCCTCGGGGGCGGCCGTTCGATCGGATTTCGGCTGACTCGCGGCGGCCGGTCGGTCTATTCGTTCAAGCCCGATCAGAAGGACTGGGGATGGCGCGCCGAAGTGGCCACTTATCTGCTCTGCGAGGTGATCGCCTGCCACTTTCGGATCCCTCGCAACCGCCCCGCCCGCATCTCGCGAGCGACGTTCGAGGCCCTGTATCAACCGGACGACGAGGCGGGCTCTGGAGACTATCGCGATCGCTTCGATCGGTTGCAGTGGACTGACGTCGAGGGACCAAATGGCGAGACGCGAGAGTATCTGTATGGCACCCTCGAGGACTGGGTGCCGAGCTTTGTGCGATGGCCGATCGAATACACGGAGGTCTGGGAGCCATGGCTCGATCTGGACACCGGGACCGATCGACTCGACCAGCCGCTCGACGAGGCGCTGAAGGGGTTTGAAGATCGAGGCGATCGACCTTTCTATGAGAATATTTTTGAACAGCGAGGCGACACGACGACGCACTCGATGGCACGTCAGCTCTCGAGCATGCTCGTCGTCGACTTCCTCGTACTGAATTGGGATCGCTTCAGCGATCAGTTCTACGGCGCCAACACTCAATTCGTCGAGGGCGATTTTGTCTCCATCGACAATGGAGCCGCCTTTCCCCCCCGCGATTTTCATCTCCCGGAAGTGCAGCGCCATCTGGCGCGAGTCGAACGGTTCAGTCGCTCGACGATCGCCTCGATTCGAGCCCTCGACCCGGATGTCGTCAATGCCATCCTCTTTCCCGATCCCTCCGCGCGCCAGCAGAAGCGTCTGGAGGTCTTCTGGCGCCAACGCCAGCGGCTCCTCGACCGCGTCGGCGTCCTGCTCTCCCAGCACGATCCCGAGCTCGTCTACACCTTCGAATGACCATCGCTCGCCGAATTGAGCTTCCCCGGGATGTCCGATAACAGAACGGCGAATGTCGATGTCTCGCCTCTCGACCGCGATCTTCTGCCATGTCTGATGATTCTGATTCGATGTCCGTCGGGACGCTCATGGGGCATCCCAAGGGACTGTTCGTCCTCTTTTTCGTGGAACTCTGGGAGCGCTTCAGTTTCTACGGGATGCGGGCGCTCTTAGTATTCTACATGACCAAACAACTGGTCTTCACCGACTCGATGTCGTACGGCATCTACGGCGCGTACGGCTCGCTGGTCTATGCCACCCCGGTCATCGGCGGACTCCTGGCCGATCGATTGCTCGGCTATCGTCGGGCGATCTTTTTGGGCGCCGTGCTCATGGCGCTCGGCCACTTCGCGATGACCTTCGACTACGAGACGCTCTCGATGGTGTTCGGGTCGATGGCCATGCCGGTCGAAGGAGAAGCCAACGTCCTCGAGATCGCCGCCGCCGGGACCACATGGACGCTCCACACGACGATCTTCTTTTATGGCGCGCTCGCGCTCCTGATCGTCGGCAACGGCTTCTTCAAGCCGAACATCTCGAGTCTGGTCGGCGAGCTCTACGATGACGACGACGTCGAGGAGTCGAAGCGAGACGGCGGCTTCACCATCTTCTACATGGGCATCAACATCGGCGCCCTGCTCGCGCCACTGACGTGCGGATACATCGGCGAAAACTACGGCTGGCACTACGGCTTCGGGCTCGCCGGTATCGGGATGGTCGCCGGCCTCGTCATCTTCATCGTCTTCAAAGACGTCCTCGGTGAACACGGATATTCGCCGTATCCGGAGAAACTGGATGCCGACTTTCCGCCGGAGATCGAACGCCCCCAGCTCCTCCAGTGGGCGGGCCTCGCGCTCGGCGCGGGCCTCGTCGCACTCTTGGCCGGCCCCGTCATCGGAGAGGGCGCGGAAGCGATGGTTGGCTCGATGACCGACGCCGACGGCACCGCAACCTACCTCGCCGAGATGTTCGAGCTGCTCGGCTATCTGGGGATCGAGCTCGCCGTGGTCGCCGCGATCTGCACGCTCCTCTCGAACAAACACGCTACCTATCTGGGGACCTTCGTCGCCATCCCCAACATCGCCTACCTCGTCACTCGCCACGACGTCATGGGCGGACTGCTGCTCCTGCTCGGGATCGGCGTGCTCGGCTCGCTCTTCTGGCACGCCATCCAATCCGAGAAGGTCGTCCGCGAGCGGCTCTTCGTCGTGTTGGTCCTGATCTTCTTCTCGATGACGTTCTGGGCCTTCTTCGAGCAGGCCGGAAGTTCGATCAACTTGTTTACGGACCGCAACGTCGACCGCACGGTCTTCGGTTGGACGATTCCGGCTTCCGTCTTCCAGGGAGTCAATCCCGCCTTCATCATCATGCTCGGGCCTCTCTTTTCGTGGCTCTGGGAGGCGCTATCGTCGAAGGACCTCGAACCCTCGACGCCGGTCAAATTCGGCCTCGGCATCATCCAGCTCGGCCTGGGCTTCGTCATCCTCTTTCTGGGCGCGCAGTTCGCCGGACCCGAGGGGATGGTGGCGATCGGTTTCTTGCTGCTGGGCTACATGCTCCACACGACGGGTGAGCTCTGTCTGTCGCCGGTCGGATTGTCGATGGTCACGAAGCTGTCGCCCAAGGAGACGGTCGGGGTCGTCATGGGGGCGTGGTTCCTGTCGAGCTCGTTCGCCCACTACATCGCCGCGATCTTCGCCAGCTTCGCGAGCGCTCCGGAGGGCGACAGCATGAAGGAGATGGCCGCCACCGAGACACTCCCGATCTACGCCGAACTCTTCAGCACGATCGGGATCATCGCCGGGGTTGTCGGGCTGTTCTGTCTGCTATTGTCGCCGATTCTCAACAAATGGATGCATGGGGTCAACTGAGAGGATCACGTCTCGAAGACGATGCTTCGAGGGCCCATGTCTCGCGATGCTCGGGGGGATGGACACAAGGCGCACCTCTGTCGACGAATTGTGTTTCGGCGGGAGATTGCGGTATGAGGGAAGCGATGATCGCATGTCGACGCTCACGAGTCGTCTCTGAGTGGCTGCAAGGATATTGTCATGTCGACGCCCGATTCGACCGAATCCGAATCGTCGTCCCCAACCTCGTTGGACGCTGCGGATGGATGGGTAGCCAACACGCTCCAACGACTCGCCGACGTGGGCAACCGCCTCCCGGACCCGATGACGTTTTTCGTCCTGTTGGCGGGGGGCGTCGTGGCGATCTCGGCGATTTTCGCCGGGACGAGCGTCGAGATGGCGACCTCCGGCGGCGAGGCGGAGACGCACACAGTCGTGAGCCTCCTGACCGCCGACGGCATTCGATGGATGTTCATGCATGCCATCGACAACTTCGTCGGCTTCGCTCCCCTCGGACCGGTGCTGGTCGTGATGCTCGGGATCGGGATCGCCGAGCGGAGCGGCTACATCACCATCGGCCTCCGGATGCTCGTCGAGTCCGTTCCCACGCAGTGGATCACGGCGACGCTGGTCTTCGCCGGCGCGATGAGCTCGATGGCCGCCGATGCCGGATACGTCGTACTGGTCCCGCTCGGGGCCGTGCTGTTCATGGGGATCGATCGCCATCCACTGGCCGGGCTCGCGGCGGCGTTTGCGGGCGTCTCCGGGGGATTTTCGGCGAACCTGCTGATCACGGGCCTCGATCCGATGCTCGCTCGTCTGACCGATCAGGCCGCCCAGACGATCGACGCCGGCTACAGCGTCAACGCCGTCTGCAACTATTACTTCATGGTCGTCTCGACGTTTTTGGTCACGACCGTGGGGACGGCCGTCACGAGCTATATCGTCGAGCCGATGCTCGGCGAGTGGTCACCCGAGGAGGCCTCCGAAGAACTCGACATGGATGACGAACGGGAGAGCCCCTCCGACGAGCAACGACGCGCCTTCTGGGTGGCCTCGAGTGTGGCGCTCGTCCTCGTCACGGCGAGCAGCCTGCTGGTCGCCTTTCCCGGTGCGCCGCTCCGGGATTCGATTGGGTCGGGCGAGCCCACCGTCAACATGTTTGCCTCGTTTTTCGAGTCGATCGAAGTCATCATCATGCTCCTGTTCATGGTGCCGGGGGTCGTCTACGGGGCACTCGTCGGCAAGATCGAGGACGACGGCGACGTCGCCGAGATGGCGGGCGAATCGATGAGTTCGATGGGCGTCTACATCGCGCTCGCCTTTGCCGCCGGCCAGTTCGTGGCGTACTTCGAGCATACCAACCTCGGCGTGGTGACCGCCGTTCGGGGCGCGGAACTACTCGAGTCGATGAATCTCGAGGGCATCCCGCTGCTGTTGGCGTTTCTGGTGGTCTCCGCGCTGATGAACCTCTTTGTCGGCAGTGCCTCCGCCAAGTGGGCGTTCATGGCACCGATCTTCGTCCCGATGATGATGATGATGGGGATTGCACCTGAGGCCGTCCAGGTGACCTACCGCGTCGGCGACTCGATCACCAACATCGTCACCCCGCTGATGCCCTACCTTCCGATCATCATCGTCTTCGCCCAAAAGTACGATCGCAACGCGGGGCTGGGGACGTTGATCGCGATGATGATGCCGTACTCGATCGCGTTCGGCATCGCCTGGACATTGCTGTTGATCGTCTGGATGTGGATGGGCTTTCCGCTCGGCCCCGGTGCGGCCTTCTTCTACGAGGCCGGTGGGATGTGAGGTTTGGCCCTCCGCTTTCTCGTCCTCGAACCGCCACCTCCTCCGCCCCCTTTCGAGGCGGAGACATGCGACCGTTGGCAACGTCGTGTCGAGACCCCGAGACGAGACAACCCGGTGCGAGGGGACATCGCATACCATCGACTCGTGCGTCTCGCAGTCCAACTCCTTGACAGCCGCGGACGGTCTTACCACAACCATCGTCGCCTCGCCGCACGATGTGTCTGCACGTAGGATTCGAAGATCATGATGCAACGGACGTTTGGACGTGTAATTGTCGCTCTCGCCCTTCTCGCCGCCGGATGCGGGGGCTCGCAGGCCTCGCAGACCTCGACGGGTGAAGACGAGGTCGTCTGGCCCCCGAACTACGACCAGGAACCCCGCAATCTGACGCCGACCGAGGTCGAGCCCGAGACGGTGCTGTTCGAGAAGGCGACCATTATGACGGCCGCCGGCGAGACCCTCCTCGAGGGCTACATGTTGATCCGCGACGGCGAGATCGCCGAGGTCTCGTCCAAATCGATCGAGGCCCCCGACGATGCCGAGGTCATCGACGCCGAGGGGAAATATCTCACGCCGGGACTGATCGACACCCACTCTCACATCGGCGTCTACTCGGTGCCCTTCGTCCAGGCCCACTCCGATGGCAACGAGGCCACGTCGCCGACGACACCGGGGGTTGATGCCGCTCACGCCAGCTGGCCCCAAGATCCGGCGCTCCAGCGGGCCATCGCCGGGGGCGTGACGGCGCTCCAGATCCTGCCGGGGTCGGCCAATCTCATGGGCGGGCGCACCGTCGTGCTGGAGATGCATCCCGGCATCTCGACGCAGTCGATGGTCTTCGAGGAGGCGCCCGACGGGCTCAAGATGGCCTGTGGCGAAAATCCCAAGCGCGTCTACGGCCAGCGCGGCCAGATGCCTTCGACTCGCATGGGCAACACCAAAGTTCTCCGCGATACCTTCCAGCGCGCCAAAGAGATGAAGCGCGAGTACGACGACTACCGGCAGAAACTCGAGAAGTGGCGCGCTACAGACGAGCCCAAGGAGTCGAACAAGCCCGAGCCGCCCTCGCGCGACCTGAGCATGGAAAATCTCGTGCGACTGCTCGAGGGCGAGATGCTGCTGCACGTCCACTGCTACCGCGCCGACGACATGGTCAAGTTCCTCGAGATCGCCGACGAATTCGGCGTCGAGATCCGCTCGTTCCACCACGCCACGCAGGCTTACAAAATCCGCGACATCCTCGCCCAATGGGACGTCTCGGTCTCGACCTGGGCGGACTGGTGGGGCTTCAAGATCGAGGCACACGACGCGATTCCCCAGAACGCCGGACTCGTCGCCAAAGGCGGCGGCCGGGCCGTCATCCACTCCGATTCGAGCTTCGGCATCCAGCACCTCAACCAGGAAGCAGCCAAGGCATATTATGCTGCCAAACACGCGGGCCTCGACATCAGCGAAAACGAAGCCCTCCGCTGGATCACTGCCAATCCCGCCTGGACGCTCGGCATCTCCGACATCACCGGCACGCTCGAGGAGGGCAAGCGGGCCGACGTCGTCCTCTGGTCGGATCATCCCTTCAGTGTCTACGCCAAAGCCCGAAAGGTCTGGGTCGAGGGCGAGCGCGAGTACGACCGCGAACGTGATTCCCGGCCCTGGAGTGACTTCGAAGTTGGCCAATTTCCCACCGAACAGCGAGAACCATCACCATGATGCGCCGTACGCTACCCCGTCTTCTCGCGTGCCTGGTCCTGTTTGTCGGGCTAGGGGCGAGCGCGACGAGTTCGGCTCAAACGGTACTCCGAGGGGCCACCATCCACACGGGAACAGGAGAGACTCTCGAACAGGGGGCGGTGGTCGTCGGAGCCGACGGGACGATCGAAGACGTGGGCTCGAGCGATCTCGACATCCCCCCGGAGGCCGAGATTGTCGATCTCGACGGAGGCGTCGTCACACCTGGTCTGATCGATGCCCACACCAAACTCGGACTCGTCGGGATCTGGGCCGTCTCGAAGACCCGCGACCACAACCGCGGGGGCGGTCCCATCCGTGCGGCCTTCCGCACGGCCGATGCCTTCAATCCGCAAAATGCTGCAATCCCGATCACGCGCACCGGTGGGGTCACCTCCGCGATCACCACGCCCGGAGGCGGACTGGTGCAGGGACAATCGGCCTGGGTCAATCTGGCCGACCCTGATTTTGGCTACGGAGGCGTCGTCGACGCTCCGACCGCCATGCACATCTCGTACGGTCCGGGCGGCCCGGGACCGATCCGCTCGCGCGGCGGTCGAATGGAAACGCTCCGCGAACTCTACGACGACGCGGAATTCTACCGCAACCACGAGGACGACTACGACGAGAATCGCTCGCGCGACCTTGCGGCGAGTCGGCTCGATCTCGAGGCGCTGATCGAGACGTTTGGAGAGCTCCCTGTCGTTTTCGAAGTGCACAAGGCCAACGACATCCGAAGCGTCCTCGAACTGGCCGACGAGTATGGACTCGATCCCATCGTCGCCGGTGGCGCCGAAGCCTGGATGGTCGCCGACGAACTCGCCGAACGCGACGTGCCCGTCATCGTCAATCCCATGAAAAACCTCCCCACGCAGTTCCAGACGCTCGGCGCCCGTCGAGATAGCGCGGCGATTCTCGAGGAGGCCGGCGTCCCGGTCGTCCTCTCGACCTTCGATACCCACAACGTCCGACGCCTCCGCCAGCTCGCTGGCAACGCCATTCGCGCCGGACTCTCCCGCGAAGCGGCACTCGCTGCCGTCACCCGCCGGCCGGCCGAGGTCTTTGGCCTCGACGCTCACGGCACCATTGCCTCGGGGCAGGCCGCCAACCTCGTCGTCTGGTCGGACGATCCCTTCGAGATGTCGACACGAGTCGAGCGCATGTACATCCAGGGCGAACGCATCTCGCTCGACAACCGACAGCAGGCACTCTTCGAACGATACCGCACCCTGGAGGGGCGAGGGGAACCCGCCGACGAGCGGATCTCGGAAGACGACGCAGAGTCTTCGGATTCAAAATGAGCTTTAGCGGAGGAGCTACCACTCGTTTCGACCGTGCCGACACAACAAACCGGCTTTCACCGCCGATGATCATCGATGAGGGGTCGTGCGACGAGCCGTTAGGGATCTGGAAGGGGCTGGTCGCCGAACCGAGCTCCCCCCGTGTGCTCAGTCTCCCCTTCGATGGCCGGATGTCGGCGGGCGGGTCGCGCACGGGCGATCCGGAGGGACAATAAGGGAGAACTGCATCTCGAGATCACCCGCCGATGCTCGAGACGAGTCCGACGCCGAGGTGTGGTGAGATCGAGATGAGCGTGGGGCCATGCAAATGCTCAGAGACGACAGATAGCCCAAAAAAGTCCCTACGGACAAAAAACTAGCGGCTCCCCTTCGAACCGCACTCGCCGTATCCTAGCGTACGTTAGGCGGTTCTGGAGGCTTCGTATCAATCCCCCCGAGCTTGACGTCATTTCGGATCGAGGATTATAAACGTCCCCGTTGTTGACTCTCGACATTGGAGGTTGTGCTCGTGTCTGACGATCCGAAGGAGATCCTGGAGCGACGCCTCGAACGAGCCATCGACGAGCGCGATACTAAGGGACTTCACTTTTTTTGCCAGATTGGGGGTCAGTACCTCGACGAGGGGATGACGACGCTACAGGTCTCCGGCACTGGATGGACGCTTCTGGGATGGCGAAGTGGGGACGATCGCGAACTCGTGAGCGTCGATTTGAGCTGGGCCGACCAGGAACGCCTCTACGAAATCATGCTGCGGTATCCCTTCTGGGAGGCATCCCCGGCCCGCCGTGACCGTCGCGAAGGAGAGAAAAACATCCATCTCCGATTGAGCGATCGAGACGCGGCCACATACTCGGCCGTTCACTTCTGGAACACGGAGATGGATGAATTCTCCGAACTCCAGGGGCTGATGATCTGGCTGAGCGAATTTGTCCAGAACCTCTCTGATGGCGACATTCCCAAAATTCTCGACGAATCGCTCGAAAAGAGGGATTCGTCACG
>JAQCND010000189.1 GCA_028274765.1 Bradymonadaceae bacterium | reverse complement strand
CCGGCGCTCCGGAAGGCGTCTCATGTGACGAGGGTCATCCTACCGTACGGAGCGCCTTTATATTTCTGTTCCATATGCCGGCTGGGAGCCGGCGCTCCAAAAAGGCGCCGGACCATAGACGACCTCGAGCTCTCCTTTGGAGCGCCTTTCTATTTCTGTGAAATGAGCATCCCTGCTGGCAAGTCGCCGAGCGACTCCTCACTGGGGAGGAGCGAGGCGACAACTGACGTCACTCGATTGTTTATTTAACTACCATCGCCCTCGGGCTGGACGAATGCTCCCACCCTGTCGGGTCCATCTTTGTCGCTGCAGCAACGGGAACAAGCTTATCCGAACACACATGGGCACAACCTCCTCGGGGGCGATCGTGAGGGCGATCGCATTTGAATGCCTCCCTCCTCTCGGTCGATTCTCCTCCCTACTCCGAGGGAGCGCTCGTCGACGTGCCAGCCAGCTGCTCACGTCGAAGACGTATCAAGGCGCTCCGAAGGGCAGGCGAAGGTATCGTCGATCCAACGCCTCCGGGAGCGCTGGAAGGGTCGAACACTCGCGATCGAGGGCGAGCTATTCAGCGAAGAACGCCCAACCATTTAGGCACTCGGCGAGATCGTACGTTGCATCGAGCTCGAATGCGATTGCCGTCCCGCGACTCGTCCCCGATCGACAGAGAGGTCCATCCGTTCGAACATCGCCCCGACACGAGTGCGAGCACATGTCTCGTGTGGGTCTGACGAAGTTGACAGGATATGACTCGGGTCCATGAGATCTCGACGACGCGTGGTTGGAAGCGCCGGCGGTTCCGTCGGCCGATCATCGAGTCGGTCGACCGCAGGCGTTGTGCTACGGCGTATCCCACGGTATCCAAGCGGACCCAAGTTGACAGTCTTCGGCTACGAATTAATTTATTTGTTGACAGGGAAAAAGAAATATGCCAGATGAATATGGCCCGTCGAAAGATGGGCCTCTAACAATCCGGCGTAGCTCAGTTGGTAGAGCGGGTGGCTGTTAACCACTTAGTCGCTGGTTCGAGTCCAGCCGCCGGAGCTTCCGTGACATGGTTTGGAGAAATTCGAGGCCGGGCGAGGCCCTCCAGACATATCTTTCGAAGGTGGAAGCCTTTGACGATCGTTCGAACTCGTGCTCCCTCGAGTGGGTGCTGTTCCCCGGTTCATTCCCATCTGAAGCCGATATTGGATTCTTTTCCCCCAGGCCAAATCGGCTGAGAGCCGGCGATCCGGCGAGTAACTCTTGTCGCCATGCTGATCGCCGGGGCTTTCAGACACCGGGACCGAAGTTTAGACATGCGCTCTCGAGACGGAGGCTCGCATTCGGGACTCGCCCGCAAATGTGTGATGCTCTACACGCAAGGCGAGGTCGGCGTGTCCACGTATTCGACTCGGGACGGTCGCCCGCCATCGACGTCACGTCTCCTCGTCGACCTTCTCGCCGTCGATGGATTCCACGACGAGCAATCCATATTTGGAAGCGACAAACTCTCGAGCAATTTTCTTGTACGTTCCTTTGAAGACGTGAGATTCGTCCCCCGCTTCGAGGTCGGCACGCTCGATGAAGTCATGGTCGTGGCCGACGATCATCAGTTGTCGATCCGCATCGGAAGTATCCCGGATGAACATATGGGGTTGAGGGCAATCGTTGTCCCCTTTTTGGGCTTTGTCAGGGTTACAATCCTCGGAGATGTGCGCGATCACTCCTTCGACTTCGACGATCGACCCGAAGTATTCGCCGCGATGGGCTGTCAGCCCCTCGACCCGGAAGGTTCCGTCGTCGTGTTTCTTATCGATTTTCAGCGCGGACTCCGGGGGAGGAGTCGGGAGGTCGACGCTAACCTTCGGTCGATTCTCTTCTTGTTTCTGATGGTTCCCGGCTTTCTGTTTCAGGTCGCTCTGGCTCGTGCAGGCTCCGAGTATCGAGACGGCGAGCCAGACGACGGTCCATCGTCGCAGAGAAAGGGACTCGAGGGGGTTGAGCCAACCGAGTGGAGATACCATGCGACCACTCCCGAGCAAAGAGAAGACGGGACATACCGCGACGCGATGCGTACGACGAATCAACCGAATTGTAAGCGACCGATCAACGAGATCCAATCGCCAATCGTACATGCCACAATGTAAGAGACGGTTCTGAGCGGCTCTGCGGGAGACGTCCGGGGCCACGGTGGGGAGACCAACATACTCTCCTGACGGCATGCTGAACGGTCGGCATATCGAGTTTCGACCGCCCCGACTCGCTCCTTACGATGGAGGGGAATCGTGAGACGTAGCTGCCAACAACGGGGATGTCACGGAGCATGCGTCCCGGGAAGGTCGGCGATGGGCGTGTGGAGATCAGCATTGTGTTCACAATCCGGGCTGTATCCCGAGATGCGAGGATGGAACCAGGCTCCCGCCCCGTTGACGAAACCGCGGAGCTTGTCCGCCAACGAGAGATTCGGACGTACCCGGAGGGGATTGCACCCGTGCTGGCGGAGCTGGACGCCGTAGCTGCGATAGATGCGAGCGGCGGCGACGATCCCCAGCCGACAGCGGGCGGGAATGTAGCGCATCCCCCGATCGGCGCTCGCGTAGTAGTCGTCGGCCATTTGGAGAAGGTCGCGGACGACGCGCGAGACGGCCTCCTCCGATGCTTCACCCTCGAGGACCTCCTCCTGAGAGGTCCCCGCCACCCGGAGACGTTCAGCCGGAAGGTAGACCCGATGACGCTCGGCGTCCTCGGCGACATCTCGGCAGATATTAGTAATCTGCATGCCGACGCCGAGATCGACGGCGTGGTAGAAGGCACGTTCGTCGTCGATCCCGAGAACGGGCGCCATCAAAAGCCCGACCGTCCCGGCGACGCGGTAACAGTACCGGAGCAACTCCCCGTCGTCGGCCACCCGCACGACGCCGAGATCGCTCTCGACGCCTTTGAGAAGTTCTCGCACCTGAGCGAGATCGAGGTCACGCCGACGAGCCACGTCGAGGAGCGTCCGAACGATAGCCCCGGGTTCGGTCGGTCCGAATAGCTCGTCGCGAATGCGCGAGAGCCGTTCGGCCGCCGTCGTCTCATCCGGGGCATCGTCGACGGCATCGTCCACACGGCGGCAGAAGGCATACAGAACCGCCGCCTCGTGCCGCTGCGGCTCCGGGAGGAGCCGAGCAGCCAGTGAGAACGAATGGGAGTGTTCGTCGAGAATGCGGCGACAGCGCTCGTCGACCGAGCGGGTGGCCGTCGAGGGACGAGATGGGGCCGATCGCATGGCGTACTCACCGAGGGATGAGAGTCTCTTCGAGATCCGACCAGAGCCGGCTGAGGCGACGCCCCGCCGAACTCGAACCGGACGCTTCGGTGCGACGACCGCCGATCGGAGGCCGTTCCCGATCGCGAACCAGTTGTTCAACGACCTTGGCGGAGTTGACCACGCCCGGTAGCCCGGCGCCCGGATGGGTGCCGGCCCCGGTAAAGTACAGGCCGTCGACGTCTTCGGAGGCATTGTGGAAGCGAAACCAGGCCGACTGACTCAGGCGTGGCTCCGGTCCGAAGGCGGCCCCCGCAGCCGATCGCAACTCGTCTTCAAAATAATCGGGCGTGACGCAAAAGTCGACCGTCAAATGGTCGCGGAGTCCCGGCAGATGTCGCTCTTCGAGCTCTTCGAGGACGCGATCGAAGTAGGGACGGGCCTTTTCGTCCCAGTCGATGCCGCTCTCGTTGTTCGGGACCGGTGAGAGGACGTAGAACCCGTCGTGACCCTCGGGGGCCAGATCAGGGTCGGTCGCCGTCGGCCGGTGCAGATACAGCGACATGTCGTTGGCGAGCCGCTTGCGCTCGAAGATATCCTCGAGCAGGCCCCGATAGCGGTAGCTGAGCGTGATCGTGTGATGAGCGATGTCGGAGTACTCGCGGTCGGTCCCGAAGTAGCCGACGAAGAGACTCATCGAGTGTTCGATGCGATCGAGCCGATTTTCGGTGTTCCACATCCGATGTTCGCCATCGATCATGTCCGAGTATACCCGTGAAGGATCGGCGTTGCTGACGACGAACTGACAGGGAATGCGATCGCCCGATGCCGTACGCACCGCTCGCGAGCGCCCCTCGTCGACATCGATGCCCTCGACGGGCGTCTCCAGGTGGAGTTCGCCCCCGATGTCCTCGAACAACTCGACCATGGCGTGGACCAGCGCCGTCGTGCCCCCCTTGGCAAAGTGGACGCCCCATTTGCGCTCCAGCCAGTGGATGAGCATGTAGATCGAGGTGACGTTGAACGGATTGCCTCCGACCAGCAGTGGCTGGAACGAGAAGGCGCGCCGGAGCCGCTCGTCATCGATGTACGAGGCCACCGTATCGTAGACCGATCGGTCGTTGCGCAGACGGAGCATGTCGGGCAGTGCCCCGAGCATGGTGCCCAGCTCGTCGAACGGTTGGGTCACGAGCTCTCGATATCCAACATCGAAGATACGGCGGGCGTGATCGGCCAGCTGGCGATAGCCCTCGACGTCGTCGGGATTGAACTCGCGGATGTTCTCGATCAGTTCGTCTTCATCCCCGACGTAATCGAAGGTGCTTCCGTCGGGAAATTCAATGCGATAGAAGGGATCGACGGGAAGTAACTCGTAGTAGTCCTCCGGATCGCGATCGACGAGCTCGAACAGCTCGTCGAACAGGTGGGGCGCGGTCAATACGGTCGGACCGGCATCGAAGGTATAGCCCTGGCGTTCGAAGACCCCGGCTCGGCCGCCCGGCTGATCGCGGGCTTCGAGCAGTTGGACGGGGTAACCCATGGCTCGAAGGCGGATGGCCGAGGCGAGGCCACCAAAACCAGCTCCGATGACGACGACCGGGTCCTGCGAAGAAGAATCGGGTTGAAATTGCACGGGAATCCGTCGGAATGGAGAGACACGTCAACCGCGACATGCGAGTTGCATGTCGCCTTCGTCGATATAAGGACCGCCGGCCCGTAGTCGAGGAGCCAAGCTCAATGCCATGCCTCGCGGGGCGACGATCTGTGGCCGATACGAACACGACCCGAAGAGATTCGTGTGGGCGCCGCGCGACGCCCGGAGCCGCATGTGGGGTCGGTAAGCACACGGCTCACCTGTTAAGATGCATTGCGCAAGCTCTACGTTGTGTTCTCCTCGCTTCGTCGGCGATAGGCTGGAAGGCGCCACCACGGGAGATTGGGGTGCGCGTGGTGCTCCCAGTGATAGCCGAAATGATAGCACGTCACAAACGACACCAGCGTCGAAAAATCGTTGGAGCGCGCTCGATGTTCATCGCGAAACGTCTCTTCGCCCTCACGACGTCGGTGCGGAAGATACGTCCCGAAGGTAAAGAGCTGGAGGGTGCTCAACAGCGACGGTACGACCCACGCGAGGTTCAACGTCAGCGCCGGTATGCCGACCCCGTGCATCAGGACGTTGAAGACCACGGCCATCCCGATCAATTGACCGATGCCGAGATACGTGAGCATGAAGTCGAGATACCAGGCCCCGAATCGCGCGCGACCTTCGTCGGCGGCATCGGGGTCGTCTTCGCTGACGGGATGATCGTGATGGGCCCAGTGTTCGCGCCGCAGCGTCTCGTACGAAAAGAGGGCGTACAGCCGGACGGCGATCCGCCCCAGCAGATCGTTGAGTCCGTCGTGACTCGGGCAGACGGAGCCGTGCATGGCGTCGTGAGCCGTGATAAACAAACCCGTGTGCAAAAATGTCTGAAGTCCGATCGCAAGCGGCCACCCCCAGACGGGCATCGCTTCGAGACCATAGCTCAACAGAAGGATCAGATGTCCGGTCCAGGCGCCGATGATCGTCGCGGCGATCGAGACGCCGATGATGCTGTCGCGGCGCTCGGCGCGAGGCAGCTCGGCGGGCTCGTCGGAAATGGGAGGAGATGATTCAGGCATAGGTCAATCGAGAAGAGTCGAGGGCAACAGTCCATCGATAAGATGCTGCGCCGACGGCGAGAAGCTCGTCGACGTGATGGTCCGCTTCAGTGAAAAAGGAGCTCGACCGAAGAGTGTCAACATGATCCTCGCCGTCTCGGCCGGGGAGGCGTCGGCGGAGAGATAGGTCGACCAGTCGGACTCGGGGAGCTCGAAGAACGCCTGGAAAAACGACGACAGGGTCGAGGCATCGAGTTCGAGCATCATCTCGAGCCCGAACAGGTGGAGTTGGCGCGTCCGACACAGCTCTCGTGGCCAAACGGCCTCCCACCCGTCCCGTGCAACCTGGCGCGCAGACGCACCTCGTGCCATCGAGTCGGCGAGGGCTCCGGCGACGTCGGAGGCACGGCGGAGGCTGCGAGTGACCGAAAATCCGGACGCGGGATGCACCATGCCCGAGGTGGCCCCGAAGCCCAGCGTGCGTTGGGGGCGATCGGGAAGCGGCGGATCCATCGGGATGGAGACGTGCTCGGTCTCGAGGACGTCGTGAATCTCGATCGATTTCGACTGGAGGCGATGCTCGAGTCGAGTCTCGAGACGCTCGGCGGGGAGGGGCGGACGATCGGCGAGCCGAGTCTCCTCGAGAAAATACCACTCGCCCCCGAGATGCATGCCGTACAGAAAGCTCGGGACGTCGTCGCTCGCCGTCTCCGGAAGGTGGGCACGCGAGTAATTCATGAAATGCATCGCGTCGCCCGCCAGCGGATCTCCCTCGCATCGGGCGACGATGCCATGGGCCGTTTGCAGGGCGGGCTCGCGCGATGCGGTGGATTCGAGGAGCCCTCCACCCGGCCCCGTGGCATCGACGACCAGACGCGCCTTCAGCGTCTCGTCGTCGCGACGACTCACCTTCGAGCCCTCCGGTGTGTGGCGGACGTCCTCGGCCCATCCCGTCATCCACCGAACGTCTCCGCCGTGACATCGCTCGATCAGTGCTTCGCGGAGCGCTTCGTTGTCGATACGGACGTATGTGCGATCGAGAGTCCGGCGCGTGTCGTCCTCGAAGACGACGACGGGATGGGGCCATGTGTGGCTCGTGCAGGCGGCGAGCTCGTCGTCGGGGAACGTATCGCGCCAGGCGCCGTAGTTGTTCGGCCACTCGGGGGGATGCGAGGGCGCCAGCACGCCGACGTCGAGTCCTCGGTCGGCCGTCTCGGCGGCGAGGCTCAATCCGGCGGGACCTCCACCGATGACGAGTATGTCGAAGCGAGAAGGTCTGGACATGGGTTATCCTCGAGACGGGTGCGGCCCTCGGGTTCGATAGTTCGGATGGCTCGCATGCGGGTTCCGTTGTGGCCCTCGATCGAGGGTGAGGTATGAGACGAGTTTGCGCAATGAGGTTGTTCCAGACGCACTTTTTTGAAATGTCTCGCATCTCATACGGGGGATGCGTGTTATCAACTTTTACAACTGACGTCACCGAGCCCACGTGATTCGAGTCACGCACCAACGAGAAGCACTGGATGAATCACTGCTCGATCGCTCGGGAGGATTCGCCTGGTGGTATCTCGATCTCATGAACGACTGGGGCGACGGCGCTGTGGTTATCTGGTCGTTCGGCCTCCCCTTCCTTCCGGGGTACACGAGCGCGACGCGTCGCGGCGAGGCGGTTCGCCCCCGCGAGCGTCCGAGTCTCAATGTCGCACTCTATCGAGGCGGCGAGCTGGACTTCTACTTACTGCAGGAATACGAGCCCGACAATGTTACGTGGGACCGGGACGACGACCGCTGGGTATTCGATCGGAGTGTGATCACCTCGCATCGACAGGGGGATCGCGGTCGACTCGATGTCGAGCTCGACTGTGACATTCCCGGCTCCTCCGATCGACTCGAGGGTTGCGTGTCGCTGGAGGGACGAACCGCCACCCACGACCCTTCCGACCCCTCGCTCGCCGACTCCGTCGAGACTGGCTCCCCCGACGACGAGCCCTCCCACGACTGGAGTCCCCGCCTGGTCCCCGCCGAGGGCCGCGTCGATCTGAAGTGCGGGAACGAATCCTACGATGTAGAAGGACGCGCCTATCACGACTGCAACGGTGGCGCCGATCCCTTCCACGAACTCGGCATCGATCGATGGATCTGGGGACGAGCGCCGCGCGGCGACAGCGAAATCGTCTACTACGGGCTCTGGCCCGAATCCGAACCGCAGACGCCCCGCTGCTTTGCCTTTCGCCTCGATCGCAGTGGGCATATCGAGCGTTTTGACGACCTCGAGCTCGACTGCCAGGGCAAACGCCGGAACCCCGCCGGCCTGAAGTGGTTCGAGCACCTTGCAATCTCCGACGGTCGGACGTTCGATCTCGAGATCGATCGGCGCTCGATCGTCGACAACGGCCCCTTCTACATGCGATTCGTCACCGAGGAACGCAACGTCGATCGGGCCAGTGCCGGGGTCGGCGAGCTCATCCGACCGGGACGTATCGACCTGGCTCGTCATCGTCCGTTCGTGCGCATGCGACACCACCGCAAGCAGGGTGACAACTCGATGTGGCTCCCCCTCTTTTCGGGGTCGCAATCCGATCGCATCGGGCGACTCGTCCGCCACGTCGGCGGGGAGGTCCTCGGATGGTCCTGACGATCCTCGGATACGCCGTGCTGGCGGGCCTGCCGACGCTGGCGCTGCTGTTGACTCTCTTCAATCTCGCGACCTGGCCGAGGGGGACGCCCGATCTCGAGGAGACTCCCTCGATCTCGGTGCTCGTCCCGGCGCGCAACGAAGAGGACGACATCGAGGCGTGCGTGCGCCGTATCGCCGAGAGCCAGCCCACGCCCGACGAGGTTCTCGTCTACGACGACCGCTCGGCCGACCAGACTCCGGAGATTCTGGCCGACCTCGAGGACGCATACGGTCACGTCGAGCGACTGTCGGGTGAGCCGCTTCCGGAGGGCTGGGTCGGCAAGCCGAGAGCGTGCCACACCCTCGCCGAGGCCTCGAGTGGCGACGTACTCGTCTTCGTCGATGCAGATACATTTCTCCGCGAGGGGGGGCTCGCACGACTGGTGTCGCTTCTCGGAGGCGAATCGGAGCGCGACGAAGCCGATCTGGCGACCGCCGTGCCCCGCCAGATCTTCGAGGGCGCCGTGAGCCGACTTGTCCTTCCACTCCTACACGTCACGTACACGAGCTGGCTCCCCCTTCGACTGATTCGCCACAGCGACGACTCCCGATTCTTGGCGGCCAACGGTCAACTGGTCGCCGTGCGGCGCGAGGCCCTCGAGTCCGTCGGCGGGTTCCGCGCCATTCGCGATGCCATCGTCGACGACATGGCTCTGGCCCGGCGTTTCAAGGAATCGGGCCGG
>JAQCND010000179.1 GCA_028274765.1 Bradymonadaceae bacterium | reverse complement strand
ACCCTTCTGCCCCCATAGCCCAACCAGGCAGAGGCAGCGGACTTAAAATCCGTTGAGTCTGGGTTCGACTCCCAGTGGGGGCACTTCTCCTTGACATCGAACGTGCGGCGGTTGGAGCCTCCATCGTCCCCGTCCTATCGATAGCATCGCATCCGTAATCGGATGAGTATGCGATCCCGTTCGGACGGGGGACGAGCAACCCATGAGATGCGGGACACTCGATGTGTCCGCCGACGAACGCAGTCATGCTCGCTCCGTCGAGACGTGTACGAGATAAGTGACGTATCCGACATAGTAGAGGGCGAACCTCCCTCCCGGCGGTCGATGGGTCCGCCGCTGAACATGACGAGACAACAGGCGACGGCGGCGGCCGTCATGACGGGGAGATCGAATCGCAGTAGAGTCGTCGACACCTCGAGTGGAACCGAGCCGACGAGCCCGGAGATGCCGAGGACGCCCGTCAGATTGAAGAGATTCGAGCCGACGACGTTCCCGACCGCAATCTCGCGATGGCCCCGGAGACTCATGTTTCCTCCCTCGTGGTCGCCTCACTCCTCCCCAGAAGGAGTCGCTCGGCGACTTGCCAGCGGGGCCGCTCACTTCACAGAAGTACAGGGGCGCTCCAAGGGAGGCTCGAACGCATCGACCCTTCGACGCCATGCGGAGCGCCGGCAGCCTCGCCGGCTTGGAACGGCGAAGCAACTCAAGCTCGAGTGTAAACTATCTTGCGTAGAACGCCAAAAAATACAAAGACTTGGCGAGGTCAAACACTGAAAAGAGCTCTAATGCGATCGCCCTGCCACGACGGGGGAAGACGATCAGAGGTATCGGCAACATGTTCGAGGTTCGCTCCCCGTCGGGAGGACATCGCCCCGCTCGACGAGGAATCAGGCCAGCAAGGGGGCTGACTTCGAAAGCGCTCCAGGGAGCAAACAGGACGTCTGGAGCTATCGATCCCCGGGGGATTTCCTGCTACATCCTTCGGAAGTGGGCGCCCGGCCGGCTTGCGTCTGCCTGGGACGAAGACTCATGCGATTGCCCCACCGACAGGGCCCGGGCTGCTCCGACTCCTCGGAACGTGTATGGTGGCGTTCGACGGGGGAGGAGTGTCACCCCGTCCCAACGACTTTCGACAGCAAGCTGCCGATCATGTCGAGACACCTTCCGCGCTCGCTCGAACATTCGACTGTTTCCCCGGCTCGCCGACCCCGTCTCTGGGTGGATGCCCGTCTTGTGCCTCGAGATCGGGAGGCGATCGACACCACATCGGACGATGGACTCGTCGAGTACGCGTGTCCTTGGGCCGAGCTGTGGGGGCTCGAGGTGGCGCCGGGGCTCGCATCTTCGGCACGAGACGACTCGAAGGCCCGTGTGAGAGGCGAAAGCGGTGAACGAGACGCGAGTATTCAGCCCGGTGCTCCCTCCCTCGAGGAGTATCTCGACACGACGGGACCCGTCGACGGATGTCTACTGGCTCCCTCGAAGGTCGACTCGTTCGAAGGAGAGAAAGAGACCGATGCATGGGGCGAATCGGAGACGTTC
>JAQCND010000175.1 GCA_028274765.1 Bradymonadaceae bacterium | reverse complement strand
CCCCTTGGCGGCGATGCGGTGCTCGCGGATCGTCTCGACGGTCTCCTCGGGGAGTAGTTCGCCGGTCTCCTCTTTGGCTTTCTCACCGGCGAGGACCTCTTGCCAGTCGATTTCGCGGTCGCCGTCGTACGCTTTCTCGACGGCGGCGTTGAAGACCGGCTTGGCCGCTGACCAGATGTCGGACCCGACGCCATCGCCCTCGATGTAGGGGATGACCGGATTGTTCGGAATGTCGAGTTCGTCGTTGTCGTTCAGCGTAATTTTTTCACCCATAGCGATCTCCCGATCGGATGAAACAATTCAAGGCGAACAGCACTACGTACAGCACTCGAAACAACGTCTGAGTCGTGAGTTGTTACGTCTTTGAGTCTTTGAGTGGGCGTCGACGCCATGCACCCATGTCGACTCTCGGGGCGCCAGCTCGACGCTGGAACGTCGTCATCAGTGCAGCCACGCGTCGGGCCAACGAGTCGAGTGTCTCATCCCGTCGAGCGCCATAGCAGTTCGACACAAATCGAAGCGAACGGGAGAGATCATCTCGTCCCGTCCCACGGCCTGCCGCGGGGTTTGTCTCTTGCTCAGCTCAATCCTTCAAACCCGAAGGCCCCAGAGGTTGAAGTTTGGATTCTGTCGACTCGAGCTCGTACATCGTAATGGGCTCGATGGACGTCGGGCGCTAGCCATTCGTGTCAAACTACCAGATTCGGCCGTCCGCCCTCCATCACTCGATAGGCGCCCACATAAGCGCCGCCACGACGAATCAGCGCTGGATCGTCGTCTCCTGGGCCGAGAACGTCGCTTTGAGCTTCCAGGCATCTTCGGTGCCATCGTCGTCGGCATCGAAATTCGGTTCGCCATCCGTCTTCTGACCCAGCACGTCGCTGAGCGGGATTTCGACCTGCGGTGCAATCGCATTTTTGGCGTCTTCTTCGGTCACGTAGCCCTCAAGTCCGCCGTTGCGAATGACGACTTCGCCTTCGCCGTCGGGCTGCAGATACGTCTGTTTGAGTGTGATTCCCTGAATCGGGATGGTGAATTTGCGCGTCCCTCCATCCTCCTTTTCAACGGTGGCGACGAAATCGAGGCTGTCGAGCTCCCCCTGGAGACGACCGTTTTCGGCGTTGATCTGGACCTCGCGATAATTCGACTCGGCCTCGGGTTCCCACTTGTAGTCACATCCTCCCTCGGTCTCCTCGGGATTGCATCCGGGATCGACTTTCAGACCGGCGCTGGCCCGAACTTCGACCGTTCCATTGTCGAGATCGATTTTGCGCATGCGGAGCAGGACGACGACCGGAAATCGTCTGGATTGGTCCAGGAACGCCTGAAGGAGCGCGTTGACGTCCGAACCCGGCGTGCCGTCTTTGAACTTGAAGTCCGTCAGGCGCATCTCGTACTGACTCTCGAACGAGAAATCGCTCGGAAGTTGGCACATCCCGGAATCGGGTGTACACGCTCCACTGCTCGCGTCTCCCGACATGCCAGCGTCGGCCGTGTTGCCCTGAGAGTCGTTCATGTCGTCGCTTTCGCTCCCGCCTCCACATCCGACGGTGGCGCCGGTCGTCAGCAACGCGAGAGACAGGATGGCGAGCCATCGGAGGAACGTGGAGGGGTTCGAACGCATCATCATGGAAAACCTCGTCGAGAGTTGTCACGTATCGAGAGCGCGCGAGACGGCGGCGTCGACGTGCGAAGACGGGAGACGACCGCCGAACTCGCGCACTCTCGGCAGTTCATCCTAATTACTCGATCGCATCGATGGATTCGAAATCCACTAGTCGTTCGACCTGATCAGCTCGCGCGTCGATATCTTTCTGTTCGACGGCCTGGAGCGCGTTGTGGCTGAAGTCCTCCACGCAGAAGCTCGCCATGACGCCGCCGACGACGTTGGCCTGACGGAGGCGACTCTCCGAAAACTCGCCTTCGCGAGCCAGGTAACCGAGCAATCCTCCGGCGAAGGTGTCGCCCGCTCCCGTGGGATCGTAGACCTCCTCGAGCGGATAGGCCGGTGCAAAGAAGGTGCCCTCGGGCGTGAACAAAAGCGACCCGTATTCGCCCCGCTTGATCGCCAGGAAGGAGGGGCCCATGTCGCGGATGTGCTGAGCCGCCTGGACGATATTGGCCTCGTCGGCCAGCTGACGAGCCTCCATCTCGTTGATGAGCAGCATGTCGACCTGCTCGATGGCCTCGCGCAGCTCGTCGGGCTTGTTGTCGATCCAGAAGTTCATCGTATCGAGCGCGACGAACTCCGGGCCCTGCATCTGCTCGAGGACCTCGAGCTGAAGCGACGGATCGATGTTGGCGAGGAAGACGAAATCGTCCTCGCGATAGTCCTCGGGGAGCTCCGGGTGGAAATCGCCGAAGACGTTGAGCTGCGTGTCGAGCGTCTCCGGTTCGTTGAGATCGTAGCCGTAGCGTCCCTCCCAACGGAAGGTCTCGCCCTCCTGGGTGTGGAGCCCGGTCGTGTCGACGCCTCGATCTTCGAGATCGTCGATCGGCTCTTCGGGAAAGTCCTCGCCGACGACGGCTACCAGATCGACGTCCGTGAAGTAACTGGCCGACGTCGAAAAGAAGAGAGCTGACCCGCCGAGGGCGTCGTCGACCTCTCCAAACGGGGTTTCAACCGAATCGAATGCGACGGATCCTACAACGAGAACGCGACTCATGGTGTGACCTGTCCGTGCAAGTACATCTCAGGCAACGTCCACCTCTCGCCCCAGAGACGAGTCGAGCTCGCCTCCGGAGGACGAGACTCATTCGACGTTGCGCTCGTAAATGTCCGTGTCGCTGAAGAAGTAGCGAATCTCTTTTTCGGCGTTCTCCGGCGAGTCCGAGCCGTGGACGATGTTTTCCCCGACGTCGTTGGCGAAGTCGGAGCGAATCGTACCTTCGTCCGCCTCGGCTGGATCGGTGGCGCCCATGATCATGCGATTGCGCTCGATGGCGTTCTTGCCCTCGAGGACCATGACAATGACCGGACCACGCGTCATGAACTCGATGAGCTCGTCGAAGAAGGGCTCACCCTTGTGGACTTCGTAAAATCCTTCGGCTTCACGCTCCGAGAGTCGGGTCATGCGCATCGCGACCGGCTGCAGATCAGCCTCTTCGAAGCGTTCGATGATCGTGCCGATGAGATCCTTTTCGAGTCCGTCGGGCTTGATGATGCTGAGCGTACGTTCAGTTGCCATGGGGCAATCTCCATTCGTCGAGAATGAATATATTTCGATGACAAGTAATCATCCAAGGGCTCGGCTCGGAGCCGATGCTCCGACCGAGCTGAGGTGGCCTTACGCCTCGAGCGCGTCGGCCATCGTCTTGCCGATGTCAGCCGGGGTCGGCGTCACGGCGATGCCCGCCGACTCGAGGGCCTTCATTTTGGCCTCGGCCGTGCCGGAGCCGCCCGAGATGATGGCGCCGGCGTGGCCCATCTGCTTGCCCTCGGGAGCGGTTTGACCGGCGATGAATCCGGCAACCGGCTTGTCGAAGTTGGCGTCGATCCAATCGGCTGCTTCCTGTTCGGCCGTACCGCCGATCTCGCCGATGAGCACCACGCCCTCGGTTTGATCGTCGTCGGCAAACATCTCGAGCGTATTGATGTAGTCGATGCCGTTGACTGGGTCGCCGCCGATGCCGACACACGTCGACTGGCCGAGATCGAGGGCCGTCAACTGACCCACGGCCTCGTAAGTGAGCGTGCCCGAACGGCTGATGACACCGATGGGGCCCGTCTGGTGAATTTTGCCGGGCATGATCCCGATCTTCGATTCACCGGGCGTGATCACGCCGGGACAGTTCGGGCCCACAAAATGCGTCTCGCGGCCCTGGAGAAACTGCTTGACCTCGACCATGTCCTGGACGGGGATACCCTCGGTGATGCCGATCACCAGATCGAGGCCGGCGTCGGCGCCCTCCATGATGGCATCGGCGGCAAAGGCCGGGGGGACGTAGACGACGCTGGCGTCGGCGTCGGTCTCCTCGACGGCGTCGGCGACGGTATCGAAGACGGGGACGCCCTGAACTTCGGTGCCGCCCTTGCCGGGGGTGACGCCCCCGACGATGTTCGTGCCGTATTCGAGCATTTTCTCGGTGTGAAAACGCCCCGTCTCTCCGGTGATACCTTGGACGAGGACTCGCGTGTCGTCGTCGATCAGAATACTCATGGGAATCTCATGGGCTGGGGGATCGTCTCGTGACTCGCAGTCGCTTGGCGGGGCGTTGGACCCCACTCGATCGATCTCATTCGTCGATACCGACGACATCGATGATCTGCTGGGCCCCGTCGGCCATCGAGTCCGCGGGGATGATGTCGAGCTCGGTCTCCTCGAGGATGGCGCGTCCCTTCTCGACGTTCGTACCGGCGAGTCGCACGACCAGCGGTACCTCGAGCCCGACCTCTTCGACGGCGTTGACGACGCCATTGGCGATGACGTCACACTTCATGATCCCGCCGAAGATGTTGATGAAGATCCCCTGCACTTCGGGATCCTGAGTGATGATTTTGAAGGCGGTTGCGACTGTCTCGGTGTCGGCGCCTCCCCCGACGTCGAGGAAGTTGGCCGGCTGGCCGCCGTAATGTTTGATGATGTCCATCGTGGACATCGCGAGCCCGGCGCCGTTGACCATGCAGCCGATGTTGCCATCGAGATTAACGTAGCTGAGTCCGTGGCGCTTGGCCTCGAGTTCAGCCTCGTCCTCTTCGGATTCATCCCGGAGTTCCCGGATGTCGGGATGGCGAAAGAGGCCATTGCCGTCGAAGTTGATCTTGCCGTCGAGGGCCACGACCTCGCCATCGCCGGTGACGACCAGCGGATTGATCTCGGCGAGCGAGCAGTCGAGATCGGTAAAGAGATCGTAGAGATTGCGCATGGTCTCGACCGCTTCGAAGACGCTGCCGCCCTCGAGCCCGAGGTCGAAGGCCATCTGGCGAGCCTGGAACTCGGCCAATCCGAGCTGGGGATCGGCGAGCCGCTTGTGGATCTTTTCAGGAGTCTCGTCGGCCACCTGCTCGATGTCGACACCGCCCTCCGAGGAAGCCATCAGGACGATGCCCTCTCGGTCGCGGTCGACGATCAGGCTCATGTAGAGCTCGTTGGCGATGTCGACGCCCTCTTCGATATAGAGACGTCGCACCGTCTGTCCCTCCGGTCCCGTTTGGTGAGTCACGAGCTGACTGCCGAGAAGCTCGTCGGCGTACTCGCGGACCTGCTCTTGACTCTCGGCGATTTTGATACCGCCGGCCTTCCCCCGACCTCCGGCGTGGATCTGCGCCTTGACCACCCAGGGAGCCTCCCCGAGTGTCTCGGCGGCTTCGACCGCTTCGTCGACCGAAAAGGCCGGATGTCCGTCGGGGACGGTGACTCCGTAGTCGGCGAGGAGCTGCTTCGACTGATATTCATGTATATTCATCCGTCTAAATCCTGGCTCGTTGAGCGCTTGTACGTCCTCGAACGGGCGTCTCGCCGGTCGAAGTGAAAGGCGAGTTGGGCCTTCGGTCCGCACGATCGGGGGACTCCCCTCCGTTGAGACTGACATACAGCACTCGAACGGGCCCGAACCGAAACCACGTCGGCATCTATACCGAGGGCCCATCGAGACCGTCAAGTGACCTCGCATCGAAGTCCTCTCGGAGGAGGAACTTCAGGCCGTCGACCTCGAGATACACGTCCCCATGTGGGTCCCTCCGGCGCGCCCGAGCACGCGCCGCCCGCCGATCGATACCGGCCCGTTGCTCGAGGGGAGACCCGGACGCCGATGGGAGGCTCCGGTCCGCGGCTCACTCCTTCCAGACCCCTGACAGCTCGCCGCTCTCCCCCCTCATCGATGATCGTCGGCAGATTGGACCGTTTTGTTGCATCGAGACGGTTGAATCGGAGGAAACAAAGGGGCGAGGCGACCTCGAACCTCATCGGATCCGATGTTCGTCGTCCGGGACGAACGAGCGGTTGTAGGTCGAGCGAATCATGTCTCGAGCCTCGGCCTCACCCCGATGGTAGAGGCGCGCAAAGATGTTGACGTACCACGACTCGACCGCCGGATCTCGGGGATATAGTTCGTGGAGTTTGACGATGCGCCGTTTGGCTTCTTCGAGATCTTTATTCCTGATCAGGCGCTCGATCTGCTCGAGTTTGGGCTCGGGGGCTTGGGTCCGGGACTGAGACGAGGCCGGCACCCAGCCGTGGAGTTTTGTATCGTCGTAAGCCGCCTGCGCCGAGGCATTCAACGCCGGTCCGACGAGGGGATGCTTCTTCCGGGAAGACTCGGACGATTCGTCAAGAGGAGACGAGGGAGGAGATGGAGGAGATGGCTCCCGTCGGTCCCGGGTGGCCCGTCCTCGATCGTCGGTGGTCTCCGAGGGATTCGAGGGTTCGGAGGGAGGTTCGTCCTCCGTGGTATTTGGCGTGTCGTCTTCACGTGACATGCGCTCCGGAGTCGGGGACGGCGTGGATGGCTCCGGCGATTCGGTTGGGGGAGCATCGGGCGATGGAGACGACTTATCGAGCTGGCGGACGGTGCGTGACTCCCCTCGTGTTCGAGATGATTCCGCGCGAGATGCCCCCTCGGAAGCCTCGGACGATTCGGAGGCGTACGACGAGTCGCTGGAGGCGGGATTGTCGGTTGAAGCCTTCGAACTCGCGCTCCAGACGAATGGATCGGGCGAAACGGGCGAAGACGTATCGCGATCGGGGTTTCGAGGGACGAGCTCCACCGAATCGGAGGCGTTCGAGGCCGAGAGAGTGGATGTAGCACGATCGAGAGCGAACGACACCTCGTGTCGGGCCGAGTCGGATGCTTTCCGTGGGGAGGTCTCACTTCGAGTTGACTGAGTGAGCTCCTCGAGCCCGATCCCCAATCCCACCCCTGCGGCAAACACAACCACAAACGCTGCGTGCGCTTTGAGTTTCGAGCGCATATCGCCTCTCTCGTCCGGACCGATGGCGCGACATCGGCGCTACACCACGCGTCGAGCGAACACCCTCGGAAGATGGAGATAGCTACCATCAGATTTACATGTGCCGATCGTGGTGCTCCTCCCGCGATCGATCAAGGTTCGGGCATGTCGGGAACGTGAACCAACAGTGATGTATTCGCGTACTTTACTGACCGCTCTTCTCTCGGCTTTCCCACGCTCACCAGAGCCCCTGCCCGAGATAACTCGAGGAGGGTCGCATCGGGGGCGGACGAAGGGACGTGGAGCTCATGGGTAACTCATGGCCAGTCTCTGGGTTGAGCTCGAGGACGGAATCGAGAACGGTACTCCAGTTGCGCACGTCGTTGACACAACGGCTCGGCAGACTTCACTGGAGATGGCAATCCATCGTCACGGGCTCTCACTCGACATGACGTCAGAGGTCGAGCCCGGTGCCGTTCGCTCCCCCGAGCGATCCGGCCACCATCGGCGTCGGATGACCGGCACCATGGGTCGCACGCCCCCCGAGGGTCGAACACGAAATCAGTACCCCCTCACCGATCGACTGAGGGCAATCGCATCAGGATGGAACCATCGCGGATGTAAGCCGGCGAGCCGCCCACGTCCGGGGGACGTACAGGGGGGCTCCAGGGAAGCGTCGAGGGGATACGAGGTGCGATCGACGCCTGGAGCGCCTTGATACGTCTTCGACGTGAGCCGCTTGCTGGCACGTCGCTTTAGCGGCTTCCCGTGGGGAGGCGCGAGGCGACGACGAGGGAGGACGTGTTCACATGCGATCGCTCTCACCGATCCTCTCACCGATCGACTTGGGAGCGATTTCGCATTACACTCGTCCGTGATATGACAGCCCGTCCACGATGCATGCGGTCGAATCAACCGCACGAACATTCCCTTGTTGTCTCGAGCCGTTGGACGAACTCATGTCGGACACGCCGGTAGGTATCGATCTCGGTACGTCGAACTCGGTCATCACGGTCGAACTCGAGGGGGAGGCGCTCGTCATTCCCGACGAGGAGAATCACCGCATCCACCCCTCCGTCGTGCATCTGGGCGAAGATGGCCAGACGCACGTCGGCCACGAGGCAACCGAATATCGCATCAACGATCCGACGCATACCGTGTACTCGGTCAAACGTCTGATGGGCCGCACGTTCGACGATCCAGATGTCAAGGTGCTGATGGGCTCATATCCCTACCCCGTCGTCGAATCGGACGATGGCACTCCCCATATCGACATTCACGACCAACTCCACCCCCCCGAAGGAATCTCGGCTCGCATTCTGCACTATCTCCGCCGCGTCGCCGAGGAATACATGGGCGATCGAGTCCGGCGTGCGGTTATCACAGTGCCGGCGAACTTCGACGAAGCGCAGCGCCGAGCGACCAAGCAGGCCGCCCAACTCGCCGGACTCGAGGTTATGCGTCTGCTCAATGAACCGACCGCCGCCGCGCTGGCGTACGGATATGGTGAAGGCAAACGAGAGCGAGTCGCCATCTACGACTTCGGAGGCGGGACCTTCGATATCTCGATTCTCGAGCTCCGTGACAATATTTTTCAAGTCGTCTCAACGGCGGGGGATAGCTATCTCGGCGGTGACGATGTCGACTATCGCATCGTCTCGATGATTTTGAACGCCTTCGAAAAGCAGCACGGATACGATCTGAGCGGCGACGAGACCGTCCAGCAGCGTCTCAAGGCGGTCGCTCAGCAGATCAAGCACAAGCTGACCGAACAGCACAGGGTTCGAGCTCAAATCACGGAGTACGTCCCCGGCAGTCTCAACGAGCTCGATCTCGAATTCGAAATCACGCGAGACGAATTCAACCGCCGCTGTCGCGACATCGTCGAGGAGAGTCTCGACACCTGCGAGGAAGCCCTCGAGGCGGCCGGTCTCCAGCGCGCCGAGATCGATCATCTCGTCATGGTCGGAGGAACGACACGCGTGCCCATCGTCCGAGAGGAGGTGCGCAATTTCTTCAATCGCGAGCCGGTCTTCGACATCAATCCGGACGAGGTCGTCTCGATTGGCGCGGCGCTCTTTGCCTCGACACTCGCCGACGAGGAGGGTGCGCCCCCGATGGAGGGAGAAATCGGCGAAGACGAGGCCTCGACCGACGAACGTCCGGACAAGGACATCGCCACCAACGACGACTCGTCGAGCGAAGATCGCCCTCTGCTCATCGACGTCACGCCCCACGCGCTCGGCATCAAGACAGTTGGAGGGGTGATGGACATCGTCATCGAGCGCAACGGCTCGCTGCCCCTGGAGCGGAGTCGCACCTTTTCGCCCTCCCGCGACGATCAAACCCGTGTCGTACTGCCGATCTACGCGGGAAACAGTCGACGAGTTGAACACAACCGACACGTCGGCGACTTACAGCTCGAGGATCTCCCCCCGCGGTCGCGAGAGGAGGTCGAGATCAAAGTGGCTTTTTCGGTCGACACCGACGGCATGCTCAGCATCGAGGCGACCGACACGAAGACCGGCAAGCGGCAGACGTCGGAGCTTTCGATCCTCGGGGTCGGCGACGACGAAGACCTCGAGTTGACCGAGGGGGCCGACGAGGATCTCGTGACCTGAGGAATAACTCGCGTTCCGTTCGTTTTCAGATGGTTGCATGAAGAGAGGTTGCGCCCGGATCGCATCTCAATGTGCGCTACGGACGCCCTCTCTCCTGCTCTTTCTCATGCTCTCTGCCGTGCTCACCTCGAAAGAAGCGAATGAGACGGTCCGTTTTCGGGCCGAGTCCGCTGAGTGTGCCGGATTCGCTCCCGAGAGAGTTGTGCCGTCACGCATGCTTCGAGTTGACTGTGCCACCATTGACATGTGCCTCTCTCCCCCGAGATGACGATGGACGAGACGTCTCTTCTCGATGTCAGCCCGATCGGTGTGCTTTTGACACCGCTGATGGCGGTCGCAGCGATGAGCGCCTGCCAATCCGACTCGCGCTTCGACGAGGCTCCAACGGCGAATGCTTCGGGCTTCGAGGCCGAAGCTCAGGAGCCTTCGAGTGGCTCGTCGAACGACGACGAACTCCCTCAGGGGCACCCCCCCATAGGTCAGCAGGTCCAGCAACAACAGGAGGGTTCGGCTCCTCGGCAACCGGGGGGCGCGCGTCGACGGGGTAGCGACAATCGAGGTGGGGGGCGTATGAGAGGTGGGGGTAGACGAGGCCAGCTCCCGATCGAATGGAATGCTCCCGAACGCTGGAAGGAAGTCGAGCCGGCCAGCTCAATGCGGGCCGCTCAGTATCAGCTTCCCGGTGTCGAAGGTGCCAATCCAGCGACCATGGCCGTCTATCACTTCGGACGTCAGGGGGGCGGAAGCGTCGAGGCCAACATCAACCGCTGGGTTGGTCAGTTCGAACCCTCCGATGGTCGATCACCGAAGGAGGCCGCCGACATCTCGGAGAGGCGGATCAACGGACTCACCATCCACGTCGTCGACGTCGAGGGGCGGTTCAATCCCGGGCGCGGCATGGGCTCGGGGAAACCCAAAGACAATCAGCGCCTGCTCGGCGTCGTCGCCGAGACACCGGGCGGCATGGTGTTCTTCAAACTCGTCGGCCCGGCGCCTACCGTCGGCTCGCATCAGTCTGCGTTTGAGACCTTCCTCTCAAGTATCGCACCGCGCGGATGATGGGCGAGGACGCCCGTGAGGTCACGGGAGATCTTCGCCTTCGGCTTCGGAAGCCACTTTCGTCTCGCGGTGAACCCAGCGATCGACCTTTTCGTCGCCGTTCTCGTCATAACCGATGCGCTGGAGTTCTTCATCCTGATAGAACTCCCAGTAGTCGACCTGGCCATCCCCGTCGGCGTCGCGCTCGACTTTTGAGAGCTTGTCGCCCGAGTAGTAACGGGTCTCCCTGACATTCTCGCCCTCGTCGTCGAGCAACTCCTTGCGCACCAGCTTGCTCTCACCCTTGAAGTGATTGACGACGTCGAAGGTCCCGTTTCGATTGAGATCGACCTTCTCGCGTTTGAGCTCACCCTGCTCGTTGTAGTGCCGAATGACGTCGACTCCCCCGTCGTAGTCGACATCGATCTCCTTGCGCACGAGACGGCGCTTTTTGGCGTCCGAGTCCTCCTGGGTTTCGTCGAGGAGCTTGTAGTATCGCGTGATCTCGGGGTTGCTGTCTCCATCGAGATCGAAACGTCGTATGTACGTATCCCCCTTGGTTTCGCTCATCACGCCGGGCTGATCCATCTCGATCGAACTCTGCTTCTGAGCCGACTGGTTCGTGCTGCATCCCAAACCGGTCAGAGGCACGCTCAAGGTGAGAAGCGCTCCGAGATACATCACGGGAGAGGAACATTTAGACGTGTATCGGGTCATGGCAGCGTTCTCCAGTCACATGAATCGGGTGGATGCATCGATAAGCTGGACACCCAGAAAGGGTAGTTCAAGACTCGAAACGTGCCAAGCTCTCCACTCTCGCCTCGAGGGCGAGCGCATGTGAACACATCGTCCGTACTTGACCGGAGGGGCCTCCGTTTCCAACGGACATACAGGAGCGCTCTTGGAAGGGGTCGAGGCAACACGAGGTTCGATCGACGCCCGGGGCGCCCTGGTAAAATCATGTGCGCCCGCAACGTGAGCCTACTTGCTGGCATGCCGTTTGCCCTCCTCTGGAAGAGGAGCGAGGCGACGACGAGAGGCGACACGTTTTGACATACGATTAGTCTTCCC
>JAQCND010000168.1 GCA_028274765.1 Bradymonadaceae bacterium | reverse complement strand
GCGGCGGGCGGCGCGCACGGGCGCGCCGGAGGGATCATTGAGGTGAGGCGTATCTCGCCGATGGTGGTACGGGACGTCGGTCGGTAGGTTTGCATAGCTCTCCAGGGAGGTGGAGGCGAACCAGACGCTCAGCTCTCGGCCGGCCCATGTCGAGCCCTTTGTATTGCAGGCCGTCGCCCGGCTATTCCCCCGATCGAGTGGCTTCATCTCCGAAGTGTAAGCTTCGCTCTCAACCCCCTCTCTTTGCGTCTCGTTGGGGTTTGAGCTAAAAATATTCAGCGAATCATCATCCATTCGGGGCGACTCGTTAAACCGGTGTCGCGCCCCGATATCCACCGTGTGTGCCTCCAGCCGAATACGTCATCCGATGATCTATCACCTCACTCGCACCTCCACGATATTCGTCTGTCTCGTGCTCACGGGACTCACCTGGGGAGCAATGGGATGCAACGCTCAGCCCCGTGACAACACGCGCCGGGCGGGTCAGTCCTGTGTCCAGGACTCGGACTGTGTCGGTAATCTGACGTGCCGGCGTCGCACCTGCGTCCCCACCTCCCAACGCTACTCGGACGCCGGAACCGACCCGGAGGGCGATGCCACGTCGAACGCCGATGCCGAAACCGATGGCGGCATGTCGGGCGATGGGGGGGCGCCAGATGTAAGAACCGACACGGGTGACGACGTCCCGGATGAAGAGGAAAATACCGGAGTGGGTGAGGGCGGGGAAGTCGGGTAATTCCCCTTCTACCCTCGGCAGCTGTCAGTGTCGGTACTGTCACCGCCGAGTCCATGATGTGCCCCCTCAGGACGGGCTCAACGTGACCAGAAGCCGGGAGCTTCGTTCGACCTTGATCGCCCACTGGCGAAAGGCGTCGTATTCGTCGGTCGAAATGCGCTGAATGGGAAGGCGAAGTCCCGACTCCACCCGAAGTTGCCCGTTCTCGAGCGTCACGGATCGCGAGAAGTCTCCGTACTCCGAATCGAGCGACCACGCTCCGCTCTGGCTCTCGAGCGTCGCCTCCAGCGATTCTGGAAGATCAACCGTCATGTTGTAAGACGTCTCGCGTTGACGTCCGATGAGCATGGGGCGAACGCGGTTGCTCAGCTTGCCGTAGGCACTCGCCACGGGCTCGCGGAACAGGGCCGCCTGGATTCGCCAGTTTCCGTCGGCGGTCGACTGAGCGAAGTTGCCGAGCTTGAAATCGAGCTCCATCGTGAGCGGTTCGTCCCGTGAATCGACGTCTCGCAGACGATAGTCGGTCAGGGTACTTCCCGGCAGAAAACCGGTCAAAAGTTGGCCCATGAATTTGCGACGACGCGTGTCGCTCGGCGTCCGTCGCAGATTCGAGCGGAGGTTGACCGCCCGAATGCCATGGACGACCACCTCGGCCGTGCCCATCAGTTTTCCCTGCTCCGAGAGATCGGCCTTCACCGAGACGTCGCGCGAAGGCTCTCGAAATCCGGAGTCGGGCACCGTCTTGCGCACGAGGTCGTCGCAGGTCACACAGACGGCCGGCTGACCTGTCAGCGATAGACTCACGGCCCCGAACATCGCGTCTCGTCCCGACGGGGCGATCCAGTGCGTTGCGTCGGGCCCCTTCGCGCGCATCAGGACGCGTCGGTATTTGGCAAACTCGCCGATCGGAAAGCTATCGGGGTGTTCGTACTGGGATTTGACGAGGTAGATGTCCGACTCGATGCCGGCGAGTCGATACGCCATCTGGAGCAACACGTAGGGGCTGCCCTCCTTGGAGAGGAGCGCATGCGTGGCATCGCGACCGAAGGCCGTGGGGTTGGCACTCGAGAGCCAGCCGGTGACGTCGTAATAGAGATCGCGAATCTCTTCGGGCGTCCCCGGCTCGGTGTTGTCGCGCCACTTGTCGACTTGTCGGCGCAACTTGCGGCTCGACTCGAGGCTGTTCATGAGCCGATCGGCGACGTATCGGCGATCCACCTCGAAGGTTTCGAGGGTCACGCCTCGATCATAGAGCTGAATCCATGGCAAAAATTCGGCGCCGCCGACGCTGAAGGGCTCACTCCGGGGCCGCGAGCTGTCCTCGCGCAGGAAGCGCACGCCCTCGTAGCCGGCTTTTTCGAACGACTCGGCGTCGGGCGGGTCGTTTTGGCGAATGAAGGAGGCATCGTGTTCGCCGAGGATGACGTATTCGCTGTGGATGCTCGAGATATCCGACATGCGAAAGAAGAACTTGATGCCCTCGCGGTGGGTGCGTGATTGCTGCGAACCGCCGCTGTGTTGAAGGTAGGCGAGTTCGACAAAGTCGCCCTCGTCGAGCCCGGGCATGCTGAGCGTCGACTTGCCGGCCCGAGGCTCGGGGACCTCGATGGAGCCATCCTGATTGATCGTTCGAGCCATCAGCAGTTCGGCATTGCCGGGGATGGAGGTCTCGCCGAATCGGTCGATCGCGCCCTTGGTCATGGTGCGGACGACCGTGTGCGTCAGCGTCCGGGACGTGCCGTTGTCCATGTACTGCCGGGCGGCGTAGTCGACGACGTAATAGGCCTCGTCCGAGGATTTGGCCCCTTCCGAGCCCTCGCGTCCGGCCTCGAGGTGGGCCATCGCCCGGTCACGGCCGTCGAGCATCAGTTCGCGGAGGGGAATCTCGTTGTTGAGCGTCGAGATCCGGGTCGAGAGCGCCTCCGAGTGGCCGTTGGTTTCGATCGCTTGCTGCAGAAGATCGAGCGCCGCCTGTTGGCCGTCGTCGGCGAGTCGTATCTCGGCGAGTTCGCTCCAGAGCGCGTTCGACCACGGCATGCGGTCGCGAGCCTGGCGCAGGACCTCGAGCGCACGTTTGTCTCGATCCAGAGCGCGCAGTTGTTCGGCCCAGTCGATCTGATGGCTGGCGCTGAAGGGGTAGCGTTGAGCCTGGCGGCGGTGGTAGGCGAGCTTGGCGCTCTCGCGATCCGGTCGATCGAAGATCAGCGTCTCCTCGAGGCCCGGACACTGTTTCCACTTCGGGGTGATCGACTCGAGTGGAGGGTAATGGCTGCGTTCGTAGTAGCTCGACTGCAGGCGTCGGGCGGCTCGGCAGTGCGATGGAGCCGTCTCGACGACGCGCCTCCAGGCGCGCTCGGCTTCCTCGTCCCACCCGCGATCCGAGAGCAACGACGCCCAGGCTTCGAGGGGGGCGACGTTGCGGATTCGCCCCGAGCCGTCCCCCTCTTCGTCGGCGACCGCCGCTCGCTCGGCGATCTCCAGCAGGTCGTGGACCTCCTGCGACTCGGCGCCCTGGCGTGATTTGAGCGTTTGGGCGAGTTGCGTCAGATAGTGGAGGCTGTCGCGGTCGAGTTCGTGAGCGCGTCGAAGATGTTTGAGCGACTCGGCGTCGCGCTTGTCGTCGGGCATCTGCCAGAGCGTCTGGATCTGAGCACTGCGGAGGCCATGTCCCGCCGCGAAATCTCCGTGGCGGTCCATCAATTCGCGCCAGGCGGGGTCGAAGCGGTCGGGTTGCTGGCCGTAATACGCGCCGAGTGCGGCCAGATAGAGGGCCGAGGGGGCGGCGTCGTCGAGGCGCTCGGGGTCGAGGCGCACCGGCTCGAACTGGCCCGGACGGCGCATCGGACTTTCGAGCGTCAGCTCGGCCCGTTCCGTGCCCTCTTCGGGGGGCGTGCGATGGAACTCGAGTCCACTCTGAGCCAGCGGCGTCGCCCCGTCTCCGAGCCAGGCCAGGTCGAACCAGTCGCGGTAGCCGGGGTCGAAGGCGAGTTTGACGAGGATGCGGTGAGTGCCGGGGGAGAGTTGAACACGCCGGAAGCGCTGCCCCGTGCCGTACCCGTCCGGAGAGCGTTCGAGGACGGGCTCGCCGTCGACCCAGACTTCGGCCGCCCCGGCGAAGTTGCCGTAGAGCCAGTAGGTTCGTGCTGAGCTCGATCCGGCCTCGGAGGGTTCGACCGTCGCGAACGTCTCGAGATAGTAGATACCGCTCTGATCGAAGTCGGGCGACAGATTGATGCCCTGAGCTCGGTAGGGACGGCTCCGCGAGCGGTTGAGTGGCCGATCGTCAGCAAACCACGGCGAGAGGTACTTGTCGGCCAGACGACGTTGCTGTTCGGGCTGAAACGAACGCCCGAAGTCGGTCGAGCGCCATGGCGAGAGACGAGGCGTCGCGCGCCAGTCCGCCGGCCACCCGGTCGCATCGGCGTGGTAGGGGCGAGCGGCATCCGACGTGCGCCATGCATGATGGCGCACGTCGCGGGC
>JAQCND010000166.1 GCA_028274765.1 Bradymonadaceae bacterium | reverse complement strand
CAACTCCCAGGCGATGACGCCGACGCTGAAGAGATCGACCCGCTGGTCGTAGGTGGCGTCCTCGTCGTGTTGGTGCTGGTGAACCTCGGGTGCCCAGTAGTCTTCGGACCCGACACCTCGGGTGTAGTGGTCGCCGGAGGCCTCGCGGGCGACGTTGAAATCAAAGAGCGTCAGCTCGCGGCCCGCCCCGGTGACCATGACGTTCCGCGGCTTGATGTCCCGGTGGATGATGGTCTCCCCGCCGGCGTGCTGGAGCTCCCAGATCGCCTGGGCGAGGTGGCGGACAAACCGGCACACCGTCAGTAGGACCTCTTTGCGAGAGCTCGTCCGACGCTGTTCCTCCCAACGCTCGTCGAGGAAGGCGCGGAGCGTCTCGCCGTCGAGGTATTCGAGTTCGATCAGCGGAGGGCCGCCCGCCTCGCTGATGCACTCGAGGGGTTTCTCGGACGAGAGAATCCGCACGATGCGCGAATCCCAGTCCTTGCGCGGGTCGTTCCGGTTCTGATCGCGGAGCCGGCAGAGGAGCCTCGCCTCCCGGGCCAGATTGCTCTGCCACTTGAAGTCGTCCTTGGCCTTCTTGACGGCCAGCAGTCCCGATTCGGCCGACGACGAGGTCGCCGACTCGCCCTCGTAGGGGACGCGTTCGGCGAGCCACACGGTCCCGCCCCCGCCGCTGCCGAGTGGTGTCTCCAGAAGATAGGTGACGCGCGTGCCGTCTTCTTTGCGTTCGGCGTCGATGCTCTGCTGGGCGTCGGTACTCGTCTCGTCGGACTCGTCGTGCATCTCGCTCCCGGACGTGTCAGTCGAACTGCGGCGAATACCACCCATCCGTCTCGCCCTCCTCGGCGGGTCGAAGCCCCTGACCGAAGAGGGGTTCGAGCGACCATCGCTCGTCACCCCGCTCGACGACCGGCGTCTCCCCCTGGTGGCCGAGCAGCTCCCCCCGCACGAGAAAGACGACCGGGAGTTCCTGCCACTCGAAATAGGGTTTGCCCCGGTGGAGGGCGCGGCGGATGGGTTGGAGTCGGTCGGCGGGATCGCCGTCGCTCGCCTCGAGCAGGTCGGTCAGGCCCGTGACGACGATCGGATCGTCGCTCGTCGGTTTCTCCTCCTCGCCGGAGACGACCCGACAGAAGTCGATGATGCCGTACCCGTCGGCGGGATCGCGACCTCGCCACCGTGTCTGTTCCATAACATGCAGTCCCGTCTGCACCAACGCCTCCTCGTCGTATGCGGAAGATTCGACGTGAATTCTGGAGGATATACCGGCGTTTGGCAACGGTCGAAACCTCTTGTCCGGTCGGGTGAGATGGATACGTGTATCCGCCCTTCAATCATATCTTCAATTCATCCACGATGCGGGTCTTGTCCCGCATCTTTTCGATTCCATTCCAAGGGCCGGACCTCGGTCCGGGGATCGACGGATGATATCATCCCACTGTCCGTTGTCCCCCTGGACAATGGGTGAGCTCAATCGTACGAGTTCCCTCATCGAGGCCCCTGCGGCCTCGTGCCGCAGGGGAACAAGTGTGAACAAGCTATCGTACGAGTTCCCTCATCGAGGCCCC
>JAQCND010000161.1 GCA_028274765.1 Bradymonadaceae bacterium | reverse complement strand
CCGCCGCGGATTCCCGTGACGACATGACCCGGCGGGCACGTCGATTTGTACGAAGCGCCTCCCGTGCCTCCGATGCGATCCATGACTTCGCGGCGATCCCCGAGCTTGTCGCCGGTCGCTTTGTGAGCGTCTGGATCGGCGATGTGTTCGCCGAGCCGCTCGAGCGCGAGATTCGAGAGTCGCTTGATCTCGCTGGCGGACATCGACCCGATTTTGTCGGCTCGTTTGGCGACCTCGGCTTTATCGGCGGAGATGGCTCGTTCGGCGACGTCGGCAAAGGCCACACTGTCGGAGCTTTTGGCTTTCTTCATCAACTCTTTGGTCTTTTTCGAGACCTCGAACGCGCCCGAACCGCTCCCGCCATCCCCCGCCTGCCGAGAATTCTGGAACTGAAATTCATCGCGCAGCACTTCACCTTCCCCCACCAGTTCGACGCCGATCCAGCGCTGTCCGGAGATGTCGGTACGAGAGAGCGAGCTGTTCTGGCCGAGCGGTACGACGTACGACCCCCGAGTGACCGTCACGTACTGCTTTTCACTCCACAGGGGTTCGGCGGCGTTCCGATCGTCGTAGAGCTTGAAATTGAAATGGAACACACCGCTGATCGCCCCGCCTTCGCCATCCTGGAGACTCCCCGTGTAGTCGACCAGCACGCGTTTGCCGTCCTTCGAGGACGCACCCTGCGTGGTCGACCCTTCTTCGGAGGGCGACGGCTGAGCCGTCAGGGGAAGGGGGGTCATGGCAATGGCCATTGCCGAACTCACAATGATGATCAAGAAGACGGTACGTCGAGTCATGATGGAGTGCGATGCTCTGTCAAAACGTTCAACGTCAAGGCGAGCGCGACATGTCCGAGATTTCGGCAGACGCGTCTGGGCCATCAATCAGCCACCTCGCTCGGAACATCCACTAGAATAGGGACGAGGAAGCAGTTCATCTCCCGTCGATGTATAGCATTACCACCCGGCGAGCGAAAGTCGGTCCCTCGCTCGATCCGGAGGAGCCATCGGTACTCATTTCCAGCTCATCCTCGAGATGCCTCGTCTCCGGGAGCGTCTCTGCGAGATGGCGGAAGCGATGGCACTCGACGACATGTGCTCGCGGGGGCGAGAGTCGGCTCGCCGCTTTCCGAGCGGGGGGCATCAAAGAAGTCCTCGATCGCCTCCGACGTCGCCAGTATGACTGGGCCTGCGATCGACTGGAGCGTCTCACTCGCTACCTCGAACATGGTTTGAATGGTGTCGACCGTGTCGATGCTCAGCAGCGGGGGGACGATGGGGGGCGACGACGTCGGAAACGGCCCCCTCGCGCAGCAGACGAACGCTGCTCGAGACCACGGACCCGAGTTTCTCATGCATTTGTCGAGCACACGAATCCCCCGCGAACGGCCATCCCAGGTACGGTTTGGGCCAATACGGTCGCATGTGCTCGAGGTCGCGCGATTGCCGTCGGGCCCGCATTCCCCCTATGAGACAGGCATCGACGATCGCCTGTGCGGTCGATAATGTAATGATCGTGACGACCGTGGCCGCGGAGACTCCAATGCTCGACGACGTGAGTGACATGGTGCGGCGTTCGACCGCGAGATGGGCGGCTCTCTGGGGGCTGGTAGTGCTCGTCTCACTGGCGTCCCCCGGAATAGCGCGCGCTTCCCAGGGGGATCTGGCCATCTGGCTCGATACGTCGCTGGCGAATGCTCACGCCGTCACCGACGAGGGGCCTCAACTCGGAGCGGGCGCCCAGGTGGGAGCGCTCGTCGGCATCTCCGACTTCTGGGGACTCGTCGTCGGATTGGAGGGCGCCTATCACTTTCCCGTCAGCTACGACGAAGACTCGCTCGACGGTATGTCCGTCCAGGGTCTCTTCGCGGGATTTCGCTACAATCTCGACATCTTCGCCTACGTCCCTTACGTGAGTCTCGCCATCGGCGAATATCTTCCGGGGCCTCCTCCTGAGCCGGGAGAGGCCCAGCGTCCCACCGTCGGGCCGCGCCTGACCATCGGGGTCGACTGGCGATTCGACCGCTACTGGTCGTTCGGCGTCAACGCCGATCTGCACGCGTTGAACTTCAGTGTCGCCCCCTTTCCGAATTACTCGACCATCGGGGTGGCGCTCGGCTACCATTTTCGGTTGTAGACGAGAGGGGAGGCGTCCTCGAGTCCAGCTCGGACGCCCCTCGTTTACAAAAAAGCTCCGAACCACTTCATCGAGGACGGCATCCGACCTGTCCTCGCTTCCAGCGACGAGGATATGTAGTATGAGTGAACGCGATGATGCTCCTTATGAGCTGTTCTACTGGCCCGCCATCCAGGGACGAGGCGAATTCGTTCGACTCGTGCTCGAGGAGGCCGGCGTGGCGTATGTCGACGTCGCTCGACAGCCCGAATCCGAGGGGGGCGGAGTTGGCGTCCTGCGAGAAATGCTCGAGTCCGAGCTCGATCAGACGCCGAGCTTCGCTCCCCCCATGCTTCGGGATGGTGATCTGCTCGTCTCTCAAACGGCAAACATCTGTCTGATGCTCGCACGGCGACACGGCCTCGTCCCCGACGACGAGCCGAGTCGACTCCACGCCAATCAGCTTCAGTTGACGATTCAGGACTGGCTAACCGAAGTGCACGACACCCATCATCCCATCTCGGTCGCCGACTACTACGAGGAGCAGCGCGAGGAGGCCCGCGAGCGCGCATCTTTTTTTATCGAGAAACGCATGCCCAACTTTCTCGAGTACGTCGAGCGCGTCCTCGATTCGATGGGGGGAGACTGGCTGCTCGGCCACGAACTCTCGTATGTCGATCTCTCGATGTTTCAGATGATTCGAGGGCTGGAGTACGCCTTTCCTCGGGCGTTCGATTCATATCGTCACGACGTTCCCGGGCTCATCACACTGATCGATCGGGTGCGAGACCGTCCCCGCGTCGCCGCGTATCTCGAATCGGACCGTCGCATCCCCTTCAACGAGCGTGGCATCTTCCGACATTATCCGGAGCTCGACGCCGGATGATGCTCGATGCCCCTCGAGTCTCATGCGAGGGCAGGAGGTCCCGGTGTGACTCAGGTCCGTGGGATCTCGACGACGCGTGGTTGGGAGCACCGGCGGCCTCGCCGGCCGCTCATCGAGTTGGCCGACTACAAACGTCGTGCCACGGCGTATCCCACGGTATCCGAGCGGACCCGGGAAGTCCCTCCCGGCTCCGTCCGTTTGGATGCTCGACGGAAGCGTTTATATTGGCACACCGTATCCGGGAGGGGCGATTCAGCGCCCTTCGGCTGCGACGAGGCCCGATGCCCATCTCCAGTCGCCGGCATACGGGGCGTGCAACCTCGACGTTCCCGACCGGTCGGTGCCCTCGACGCTTGTCTTCATCGGAACTCGTCTGCGATCCAGAGAGGTCAGGTCGAACGGTGCAAAACGTCGTTGGAAATCCCCGGCCTCTTTCCGTTACACTGCAGGTTGACATCCGGGGTTTCGCGTCGCTTTGAAATCTCTCGCTCCGCTCGTTTGTTAAGAGGGATGCAGATGCGGCCCGCCTCCCCGGGTCGAGGACCCCACCGAGTGCTTGCTGCCGTCTGGACGAGGTCCACGGGAGTTGGCGATCGAGCCGCTGATGACAGTGCAATCTTGGGCGATACACCATGAATAACGCCCTGTGCTCGGTGGCCGATGGAAATCCATCACCGTCCGTCTTCGTTGTTGTGTACGAAGCTAAAGGAGCTGGCCGCCTTGACCCAACAACAAGTCGAAGAAGAAGTTGAGACGAGCGAAGAGCAAGATACTGAGCCCGACGAACCCGACCAGTACAAGGTAATTTTCCACAATGATGACTATACGACGATGGATTTCGTCGTTCGGGTGCTCGAGCGCATCTTTCATAAGTCGAAGGGTGAAGCCACCGAGATTATGCTCAAGATACATCACTCGGGATCCGGCGTCGCCGGCATCTACTCCAAAGAAATCGCTGAGACGAAGGTCGAGCAGACGACTCAGTGGGCACGTGAAGAGGGCCATCCGCTCAAGGTGACGATGGAACCCGAATGACGGTCCGCTCGCAGGGCGAGACGTTCACCGCGTCGCTTGTCCTGGAGGAATGGCTCCGTGCCTCGGCACAAGAGAGTTCCCTACGGTCCTATCTGCAGACACCGGATGGCAATCCATTGTGGTGTGAATCCAACTCGAAGTGGGCAGACATGATTCAGCGCGATCTTCAACTGGCACTCACGGCAGCTCAGAGCGAAGCACGCAAGCGTCGGCACGAATACCTGACGCTCGAACACTTGCTGTATGTGCTTTGCTTTGACGATACGACTC
Source organism: Bradymonadaceae bacterium (assembly GCA_028274765.1). Lineage (GTDB taxonomy): Bacteria > Myxococcota_A > Bradymonadia > Bradymonadales > Bradymonadaceae > CAJXPB01. The sequence goes on along the minus strand of JAQCND010000161.1, from coordinate 24,853 downwards.
GTAGCATCCTCCGGAACGTCGGGGCCGATCTCGAGGAGTTGAAATCAGACCTCGAGAACCATCTCGATCACGAGATCGAGCCCCTGCCCGAAGGCATGGAGACCGATCCGGTGCAGACGGTCGCTTTCCAGCGGGTGATGCAGCGTGCCATCATGCACGTGCGCTCTTCCGGCAAGGAGGAGGTCGACGGCGGCAACGTTCTCGTGGCGATCTTCGCCGAGACCGACTCCCACGCCCTCTACTTTCTGCAGCAGCAAGACATCTCTCGCCTCGACGTTGTCAGCTACATCTCGCACGGGATCTCCCAGATCGAAAACAGCAACGAGGACAACAACGACGAAAACGAGGACTCCAACTCTCGCAACCAGTGGGAGCGCGCCTTCGCCGACAACGAAGACGAAGCGCTCGACAATCCTCTGGAGGCGTACTGTTCGGATCTCGTGCAGCGGGCCCGCGATGGCCACATCGATCCCTTGATCGGTCGCACCAACGAGATCGAGCGGACCATTCAGATTCTCTGTCGTCGGCGCAAGAACAATCCCGTCTACGTCGGGGAGGCCGGAGTCGGCAAGACGGCCCTCGCCGAGGGATTGGCCCGCAAAATCGCCGAGGGCGAGGTCCCCGAAGTGCTCGAGCACGCCACCATCTACGCGCTCGACATGGGAGGTCTGCTGGCCGGCACGAAATTCCGCGGGCAGTTCGAGCAGCGTCTCAAGGCGGTCATCAACGCACTCCAAGAAGAAGAGGGCGCCATCCTCTTCATCGACGAGATTCACACCATCGTCGGAGCCGGAGCGACCAGCAACGGCACCATGGATGCCTCCAACATCCTCAAGCCCGCCCTCGCCGAGGGCAGCATCCGATGTATCGGCTCGACGACCCACGAGGAGTATCGCCAGAGCTTCGAGCGCGATCGAGCCCTGGCGCGCCGCTTCCAGAAGATCGATATCGTGGAGCCGACCATCGACGAGACGTACGACATCCTCCAGGGGCTCAAAGAGTACTACGAGGACTATCACGACGTCACGTACACCGACGATTCGCTTCGCTCGGCGGCCGATCTGGCGGCCAAGCACATGCGTGAACGAGCGCTCCCCGACAAGGCGATCGACGTTATCGACGAGGTGGGCTCGCGCCGCCGCGTCCACCCCGATCGCTACGACTCGGAGGTCATCGACGTCGAAGCCATCGAGGAAGTCGTCTCCAAGATCGCTCGCATTCCCGACATCAATGTCGAGGGTAGCGAAAAGGACCGACTCGCCAACCTCGAAGATAACATCAAAGAGAACGTCTACGGCCAGGACGACGCCGTCGAATCGGTCGTCAATGCCGTCAAACTCAGTCGGGCCGGGTTGACCGACCCCGACAAACCCGTCGGGAGCTTCATCTTCGCCGGCCCCACCGGCGTCGGCAAGACCGAACTCTCCAAACAGCTCGCCCAGGCACTCGGCGTCGAATTCATCCGGTTCGACATGTCCGAGTACATGGAGCGCCACGCCGTCAGCCGGCTGATCGGAGCCCCTCCGGGCTACATCGGCCACGACAAGGGCGGATTGCTGACCGAGCGCATCCGCGAAAACCCGCACTCGGTCCTGCTGCTCGACGAAATCGAGAAGGCCCATCAGGACATCTTCAACGTCCTGTTGCAGGTCATGGACACCGCGACGCTGACCGACAACGAAGGGCGCGAAGCCGACTTCCGCAATGTCGTCCTGATCATGACCAGCAATGCCGGAGCCGAAGAGCTCCAGCAGGAGGCGGTTGGCTTCAATCGGGATATCGACACGAGCCGCAGCATGAAGGCCATCGAAAAGACCTTCTCTCCGGAGTTCCGGAACCGGCTCGACGACACCCTCATCTTCAACACGCTCCCTCAGGACATCGTCCTGCGCATCGTCGACAAGTTCGTCCGCGAAATGGAGTTTCAGCTCTCGGATCGCGACGTCGAGATCGAGTTGACCGATGCCGCGCGGGCGTACCTCGCCGACGAGGGCTACGACGAAACCCTCGGGGCTCGTCCCCTGGGACGCACCATTCAGGAGAATCTCAAGCGGCCGCTCGCCGACGAGATTCTGTTCGGAGAACTCGAGCACGGCGGAAGCGTCGAGGTCGACGTCGAAGATGGCGAAATCGTCTTCGAGTTCGATCCCAACCCCCCCGAAGAGGCCGAAGAGGAAGACGAGCAAGCCGCTCCCGAACCGGCCTGATGAGTGCACTCTTCTTCCCGGCTCCCGCGTGATGCACGCGGGGTCAGCCAACCATATCTACGATAGTCGATGAGCCGGCTCCCTCGACTACGAGGTGAGCCGGCTCATCGTACGTAGTGCCCATGTCAGCGCGCTCCGCCCGTCGGACCAAGTCGGCTGGACGGTCACATCCGGCACAATACTACAACTGAAGGTTCGTGTTGGGCCGGTGCATCGGGTCTCGTGGACGATAAACTCGTGGACGAGCGACGGCGTCACGAGGAGCGGAACGACTCGAGCATCTCCAAGAGACGATCGGGGGGAACGGGCTTGGAGAGAAAATGAGCCTCCTTGCCCGTGAGCTCGCCGTGTTCTTTGACTACTTCTGGTGAATAGCCGGAGACGTAGATGACTTCCAGGTCGGGCCAGCGCCGCCGAAGGGCTTCTCCGAGCTCGATGCCATTGTCGCCCGGAAGTATGACATCAGCCACTAAAAGATCGGGGGCATGGTCGAGATGTTCGGCGAGCTCGAGAGCCTCTTGAGTATTGGCTGCGGTCGTGATGGAATAGCCCTCCATCTCCAGAAGCGTCTGGAGCGAAGAGCGGAGAGCCTCTTCGTCTTCGACGAGTATGACATGCACGACTCGGTCCTCGGAAGGGGGTGATGTGACCATCTCTTGCCATCCCTCTCTCGTGCTCGGAGGGCACCTCGATCCGGTCGCTCGGTGTCGACCTCCGAACAGCACCCGACTCGGTCGCGACCGGGGTTCGGAGGGTCTCGCTGAAGACAATGTGACGACCAGCAGGTGCTTCACGTTCGGGCTCGTCTCGTACGTCGTCGCGTTCCAATTGCAATTGTGATCCTCAGCGTGGAGCCTTCAAATGCGCGAGGACGATGAGACCGTTCTCGTCTCCGGGAGGTCTCGCTGCCGTGCACGGAGGGAGGTGTTACATCTCCTCGTCGGAATCTCCAGAGAGGAGGCGGAGCAGCGATTGACGCCATGCCTCGCTCAGTTGCCCAAATTCAACCCCGGCGCGGAGACGCGAACTCTCGTCGAAGGGTTTGATATAGACGATGCGTCCCGTACACGTGAGGCTCCAGTCCGATCCGATCTCGAGTTCGAGTTCGACCTCTTGGTCGGGGCTGAGTATACAGTGAGAGGGGAGCGAGACTCCGATCCCTCCGAGGCCAATATCGAGAACCTTGGTTTCGTAATGGGTACGCTCGTCCTCGTCCTCTTTGGTGAGATCGAGCAGAGAGGCGCTGGCATTCGAGGGCGACTGAATACGAATGCTCTCGCGCCGATCACGAGCATCGGCCGGACGAATGTGAAGCCGAGCGAGGTCGCGATCCGCTCGATCGAAAGAGGCACACACCAGAGGACTGTTGGTTGCACCAGCGATGCAAGCTCGAATGGGTACGTCGGCCGTGACGAGTTTTCGGCTCTCTTCGTCGATCTCGACGAGGATGGATGAGCGTCGCGGCGAGACCGTTCGAATAGAGACGGTTCGCGTCTCAACTTCGTCAGCCATGAGTTCCAGGTCATCCGTCTCATCGAGACGATCGAAGAAGGCATCAACTTGGTCGTTGTCGGTCATTACAGCAAGCAGAGTTCAGAGAACGAGCTCACGCACGAATGCAACGTCCATCCATACGCCAGGGCCGCCAAACAAAGCACCTCTCGGAGCGTAGGCGGACTCCAACGTAGGAATCTCGAGGAGAGTTCGCGACTCGAACGTGCGCGGCCTCAAAGATGATTGTTTCTCTTACCGAGTCACTTCTCCGTGTATCACGCTCTCCACACAATTGATAGTATCCCGTGATGTGTCCCGACCGCCGGACTCGAGGGGGCCGCTCGGATACCGTGGGAGACGTCATGGCACGACGTTTGCGCCCGACAGACTCGACGGTCGGCCGGCGAGAGCCCACGGACCTGAGTCAGCCCCGGATTTGATAACCGTTCTGGCATCGACTCGCCCCGAGCCCGTTTGCCGGGCGGGGGGGCACAGCACGTCTGGACGTGAGCCCGGAACTCGATGAAGCACCATCGATCGCATGGAGGCTCGAAGGGGCGGGAGCGAGGGGAGGGAGACGTCCGGAAGCCCTGATCCCGAGCCCAAATGGTCGAGGCCGAGAGATGGCGAGAGTTTCAGATCCGTAGAGAGGTCGGGGAAGCTGGGACGCTCAGAGCATGTTGACGGGATCGACGTCGACGATGATGCGGACGTCGCGGTAGCAAGACTGGCTGTTGTCGAAGTGCCCCACGGTCTGGAGCGTCCGACGCGCGAGATGGCGAAGCGGGGGACGCTCGCGGCTCTTGAGGAGGATTTGCCAACGGGCTCGCCCCTTGAGACGTGCTAGAGGCGCCATCGCCGGTCCCAGCATGAAGACCTGTTGGCCGAGGTCGTCGTTGCGTCGAAGCATGGTTCGAGCCGCCGAGGCATAATCCCGCGCGGCTTGCGTGGCTTCACTCTCCCGTTCGGATTCGAATTTGACGGCGATCAGATGACCGTGGGGCGGAAAGGCGAGCTCCTTGCGGAGCTGGAGTTCGCGCTCGGCGAACGCGTCGTAATCGTGGGCGCTGGCGGCTCGGATGCTGTAGTGATCGGGATTGTAGGACTGAACGTAGACGCGTCCCCGCTCCTCGCCTCGCCCGGCCCGGCCCGACACCTGGGTGAGAAGCTGAAACGTGCGCTCGGCCGATCGAAAGTCCGGAAAGTTGAGACTCAAATCGGCGAGGACGACCCCGACGGTGAGCACGCCGGGGAAATCGTGCCCCTTGGTGACCATCTGCGTGCCGGCCAGCAGATCGATCTCCTCGCGGCGAAAGCGCCGGATGAGCGTCCGCAGTTGGCTGCCGGTGGTCGTATCGCGATCGAGACGCTCGACGACGGCCTCGCCGAAGAGATTGCCCAGATGCGTCTCGAGCTGCTCGGTACCGATACCGCGTTTGTCGAGCCCCGAACTGCCGCACTGCGGACACGATTCGGGCATACGGAGCGAATGGTCGCAGTGATGGCAACGAAGAGCCTCCTGGCGACGATGATATGTCAGCGAGACGTCGCAGTTGGGACACTCGAAGACGTACCCGCACTCCTCGCACAGAATGCACGGCGAGTACCCGCGGCGATTCAAAAAGAGAATCGCCTGCATGTCTCGCTCGAGCGTCGAGCCGAGGGCATCGTGGAGTGTCGGGGAGAGGACGCGCGATGGACTGTCGTCGTCCTCGTCTCGCGCCCGCATATCGACGACCTCGACGTCGGGCATGGGCGCTTCATCGACACGCTCGGGCATCTCCAGATAGGTCAACTGACCCGACTGAGCATTGTGATAGGACTCGAGCGAAGGGGTGGCACTTCCTAGAATGACCTGGGCCGACTCCAGTTTGCCGCGCACCAGCGCCATGTCGCGAGCGTGATAGCGGGGCCCGCGCTCCTGTTTGAAGCTGGTGTCGTGCTCCTCGTCGACGACGATCACGCCGAGATCCGAGACGGGGGCGAAGATGGCCGACCGCGCCCCAATGACGATGTCGACCTCGTCACGCTCGATTCGGCGCCATTCGTCGAATCGTTCGCCGCGTGTCAGTCCCGAATGCAGGACGGCGATGCGTTCGCCGAAATGGGCCCGAAAGGCCGCGACAAACTGGGGAGTGAGTGCAATCTCGGGGAGCAACACGAGTGCCCGGTCGCCATCGTTCAGAGCCGCTCGAATGGTGCGGATGTAGACCTCGGTCTTGCCGCTTCCCGTCACGCCGTGAAGCACGAACCCCTCGTATCGGTCGGCTCGACGGGCCTCCAGAATGGATTCGAGCGCCCGGTCCTGGGCGTCGGTCAAGTCGTAATCCTCGGGCTCGGGGACGGGCTCGGTCTCGAAGGGGTCGCGATAGACCTCTTCGGTGTGCGATTCGATAAAGCTCCGATCGGCGAGCCCCTCGAGGCTGCTGTAGGGACTGTCGACGTGTTCGCGAATCTCCGACAGGGAGACGCGCTCGCGTCCCTCGAGAAGCTCCAGAATGCGCGACTGTTTGCTCCCGACCCGACGCCCGTCTCCCTCGGAGGAGGCGAGCGTGTAATAGGTCTCCTCTTTGGCCCCGACGCCCGACGATTCTTCGTGGTAGTCGACCTCGACGAATCCCTCGTCTTCGAGCGTCGCCAGTTGAAGGTACGTCAGATCGCCGTGATGCCCTTTGAGCGACTCGATAGGGAGCTCGCCCTCGGATTGGAGCTGTTCGACGGCGGAGCGCAGAGTCGACTCGAGTCGATCGAGGGGAGGATGGTCGTCTTGGAGACGATAATGCTTGAGCCCCTCGAGCTGGATTGACGAGGGCAAAGCCAGCCGCACGACCTGTCCGATCGGAGCGAGGTAGTACTGGGCGATGAACTCGAGAAATTCGAGCCCCACGGCATCGACGAGCGGTTCGTCGTGAACGCGATCGAGCACGGATTTGAGCTGATCGTCCTCTAGATCGTCGTCGGAAATCTCGTCGTCGACTGACATCACCAGCCCCGTTTTGGAGCGGTTGCGGAAGGGGATCTGGACGAGATGACCCGGCTCGATCCGCCCGCGGAGCGCCTCCGGAATACGATACGTGAACGGATGATAAACCGGAACGTCGACGGCAACTTGAGTGTATGGTGAATCGGTCACGATGTGGAACGAGGTGTGAGGAGCGTCATGATCGAACGTAAAGTAGTCCATCAGCCACGCCCTGACAACGAAATACGAATTCGTATGACGATCGTCCTGAAAACACCGCTTGTCATTCAGTGAGATACGGCCTCGATACGTCGATACGCGGAGCGACGGGGAGCGAGCGACACGGTGTCGATGTTTCGCCCGTCGAGGGACATGCCGGCCCGGACCCGAGCGATCGTCCTGTCCGGCGGCGTCGCGCCTCTCCCCCTTCATCGATGATCGTCTGCAGTCGTCGCCCGTTTGTTTCGGATGCGACTCACGTCCCGGAGGATGGAAGGGGGCCAGATTGTGCTCGACGCAACATCTCGTCCGATCGCGCCGACGATCATGTATGGAGGGGGGGAGCGGCGAGCTGTCAGGGGTCTGGAAGGAGCGAGCCGCGAGACTGAACGGCCTTGAGCGGTGCAGTCGCCTCCCTTCGAGCAACTGGCCGGTTTGCGGCGGGTGACGCGCACAGGCGCGCCAGGAGGGAACACGTGGAGACGTGTATCTGCATCCACGACATGCCACGTCGAGGGGGGCGAAGCAGGAGGTAGTACGTTTCTCTCCAAACTTCGTAGCTCGTTCAAGGGGAAAGTTTCGGCATGTCTCGTCTTTCGATCCAGGCGGACAATCTCGCCAGATGACCTGGAAGGATCATCGAGCGGCCGGCGGGACGCGTTCTTTCGAAGGGCAACATGGTCCTCCCTCGGAGCGCCGGTGTCCCCGCTCGCCTCGAAGCGCAATTCGGATAGCCGGCGAACGTGGATGCTCGGAGGCGCACGTGACGACATGGATGACGTCTTGGAATGCTCGCCTCAACGCCGACGGGGCTGCATGCAGTGGAGATGCATCACTCCGACGCTCCTCCCTCCGATTGCGCCGCCACATCTCCCATGACCTGGCGTCGGGCGTCGCGACGGGCGTCTTCGAGGAGATCGGCGTCGCGGATGAGATCGCCAAATCGAAACTCCGCTCGTCCCGACTGTCGGATGCCCAGAAACTGGCCCGGCCCCCGAATCTCGAGATCGACTTCGGCCAGTTCGAAGCCGTCGTCGGTGCTTGAGAACGACTGGAGGCGCTGGCGAGCATCCTCGGTGAGATCGCGTCCCGCCAGCAGGACGCACATCGAGTCGGCACTCGACCGACCCACTCGGCCTCGAAGCTGGTGAAGTTGGCTCAGCCCGAACACCTCGGGGCTCTCGATGACCATCATCGTGGCGTTGGAGACGTCCATGCCGACCTCGACCACCGTCGTCGCACAGAGGACGTCGATCTCGCCGTTGGCAAACTGCGACATCGTGCGGTGTTTGGCTTCGTCGTCCATCTGACCGTGGAGAATCCCGACCCGGACGTCGGCGAGGGGCCCGTTGGCGAGCGATTCGGCCGATTCGACGGCGCTCTCGCGGTTGGGGACCTCGTCGCTGGGTTCGACGAGCGGGTAGACGAAATACGCCTGTTCACCGGTCTCGTGGACACGTTTGCGGACATACTCGTAGACGTCGGGCGCCGAGTAACGACGCCTCAGGTAGGTCTCGACCGGGGTACGGCCGGGCGGTTTCTCGCGGATGACCGCCAGATCGAGATCGCCGAAGGCCGTGTGCGCCAGCGAGCGCGGGATGGGTGTGGCGGTCATCGCCAGAAGATGCGGATCGCGCCCCTTGGCCAGAAGGGCGTCGCGCTGTTCGACGCCGAATTTGTGCTGTTCGTCGACGATAATGAATCCGAGGGATTCGAAGGCGACCGACTCCTGAAAGAGAGCGTGCGTGCCGAGGGCAAAGTTGATGTCACCGCTCTCGAGCCGTTCGGCAACCTCGCGCTGTTCGGACTTCGTCAGCGAGCCCGTCAGCAGCTCGATCTCGACGTCGAAGTCCTCGAACAGTTCGAGCGCTCGATCGTAGTGCTGCTGGGCCAGGATGTCGGTCGGAGCCATCATCGCAACCTGGTGACCACTCCCGATGCAGATGGCCGTCATCGCAAAGGCGACGGCCGTCTTGCCACTCCCGACATCCCCCTGTAGGAGCCGTCGCATCGGCATGCGATCGCCGAGATCGTCGGCCAGTCGCGCGCTGACTTCTTTTTGATCGTCGGTCAACTCGAAGGGAAGCCGGCGCACCAGTTCGCGGCCGAGCTTGCGGTCCGTACAACGCGGGGCCTCGGCCGCTCGTCGCTCTTCGACATACTCCTCGGTCAGTTCGAGCTGGAGCGTATAGAACTCCTCGTAGACGAGGCGGTTGCGGGCCCGCTCGAGTTCCGCTTCGAACTCGTCGGGGTCGTCGATCGGCTCCAGCACGTGGATGGTTCTCAACGCCTCTTCGACCGTCCCGAGATCGTGACTCTCGCGCAGTCGGGCCGGCACGACGTCGACGAGCCGGGGCAGGATCCGTTCGGCCGCCTGCTCGATGGCACTCTGGAGCCGCTTGTCCGAGACGCCCTCCATCGACGTGTAGACTGGCTCCAGCGCCATCTCCGGATCGGGTCGATCGGGACGGTGGTCGAGGGCATCGAATTGCTCCGGATGGGCGATCGAGGGGGATTGGTCCGTCCAGTCGACCTCACCCTCGAACTTGATCCATTCCGCTGAGCGAAACTGATCGGCAAATCCGGGATAGGGTTCGTTGAACCAGAGGAGTTTGACGTGCTGTCCCTGGGCATCAGCGACGACTTCGGTGGGAGCTCGGCTCTGGCTCGGCGGATCGTTGACGTGGAGGACACGGCCGATGGCCTCGATGTATCCGGGATGTTCGCGGGCCATCTCGAGTCCGTCGAGGTGGCGAGCGATGCGCTGGTATTTGCGCGGGATCAACAGGAGCAGTTCCCGTTGATCGTCGATGTCGCGTGCCTGGAGGCGCTCCTCGGTCTTCGGCCCGATCCCCTGGAGTTCGGTCAGCTCGGTGGAGAGCGGCTCCTCGAGATGCAGTTCGAAGTAGCCGGCGGTGACATCCATGGCGACACTCGGGTCAGGGAGTCATCGATCGGGCGCGGTCGACGATGTGATGCGCCGACCGGCGGCCGAGCCAGGGGGCGAAGACGATGCGCTCGGTATTCTTCCAGTAGATCTTGGCCAACACGTCGTCGGGGAGGTCGATCGGATGGACCTTCCAGTCGCCCTGGATGGGGATGGGGTGTTGGACGGCGTCGCGATCGGTCTCGAAATAGCGCCAGTGGCGTTTGTAGAAGACGGGAATGTCCTCGAGGGTCGGGGGCTCCTCGCGGACGCTCCCCAGAAACAGGCTGTATGCGAGTCGATCGCCACGCGGTTGAGCTTGAACGCCGAGATCCGTCCCGAAGAGGATACGATCCTGAAATTTGAGAAAAAACTCTCGGACGCGTTCGGCCGAATGTCGTCCGAATTCGGCGATCCGGGCCGACGTATCGACGACGAGATTGTCGTGGGTTTCGAGGAGATTCTCGACGTGGTCGAGATTTTCGGGGTTGTTGCCCATGTGGGCGAGGATGAAGGTTGTGTCGGGGTGTCGAGCAACCATGCGATCGCGAGCCTTCAGCAGCGACATCCGGGAGGGATATTCGTCGCCGTGAAAGCTCCAGTCTGGCGCCTGTTTGAGCTCTTTCCAGCGCTCGTTGTCCGGATCCGGTTTCTCAAAAAAAGCCTTGGGGTCGGCGGTGTGGATGGTCACCGGGACGCCCAGCTCTCCGGCTCGCTTCCAGAGGGGATCGAGTCTGGGCGTATCGACGGGCAACAGCTCGCCGTCCTCCGTTTTGACCTCCAGTCCGAGTGCTTTGCTGATCTTCAGGCCCGCAAACCCCTCCCGCACCGCCGCCTCGAGCTCGTCGGCGGTCTGTTTGCCAAAATCGGGGTCGTCGATGGACTCCCAGTCGACGTTGAAAAAGAGCGCGACCCGACCGGGAAGCTGGTCAGCGCGATCGAGGTGAGCCTTGCGTGCCTCGGGAGCATGGCCCCCGCTGAGATTGATGGCGCGTCGGATGCGCTGGCGCTCGAAGATCTTCCGGACGATGGGGTACGCGTACGGCTGGAGATGGGTGTGGGCGTCGATGACTTTCCAGCCTCCTCTCGCCCGGTGCGTCGAGCGCGTCTCCGAGTCGGATGACGCGGAGGACGAGGAGGACGACGTGTCGTCGGCGCTCGACGTCTTCGACGAGGCCGACGTCTCGGACGGGCTCGAGGATTCGGTCGATGCCGCCGAGTGGCGCTGAATCGTCGATGCGTCCTCATCCGGCTTGGGGTCGGGACGATCACAGGCTCCCGAGGTGAGGCACATCCCGATCGCGACGAGCCATGTCAGTCGATCGTCCATGTTGCATCTTTGGGGGACGAAATGAGCAGTCCAGATGTCTTGTATCACAGAGCGATGCGCGCGGAAATACTGTATACGGACGCATGGAGTCACATCTCGATGCATGTCTTCTCGAGATCTCGTCATTCATCCGCAAAGACCAGATCCAGGGGGCCGGCCGTCTCCAAAAGTAGCCAGACGACGAAGAGGCCATACAGCGCCATCAACACGCCCGATTCGGAGCGAGACAGCTCCATGTTTGTCCGCAAACACGTCAGCAGCACAAACGTCGCCACGGCCAACACCCCCATCATCGGAGCCGCCACCGAATAGTTGACTACGGCCGCCCCGCCGAGGAGCACGCCGGCGGGAATGGCAATCAGCAGATCGAAGACGTTGCTGCCGAGGACGTTGGCGATACTCACGATGGGCTGGTTGTTTCGGGCGGTTCGAACGCTGACGAAGGCATCGGGGACGCTCGTGCCCGCGGCGACGATCGTCACGCCCCAGAAGGCATCCGGCGTGTGGAAGTACTCACCCAGCCAGATGGCGGCACGGACCAATCCCTCGACGCCGACGAGGATCGTCGCGAGACTCGCCGCGAGCCGCCCCCATTCCCAGAGAGGCTGAACCTCGTCGGGTGTCGTTTCGGGTTCGTAGTCGGCCGTATCTTCGTACTGCAGGAAGAGATAGAAGCCGTAGAGTCCGATCGGCATCAGCGCCAGTGGACGTCCGATGCGGCCCTGGAGATGCCCCCCCTCGACGGGCATGTAGATGACGGCGAGCGAGAAAGTCACAAACAGAGTCGCCACGGCGACGAGATAGAACTGAGCTTCCTTGTAAATCAGGTCGCGACTGGTCTCGAGCGCTTCGGTGGGGGCAAACCACCCGGAGAGGCCGGGAATGACGAGAATGTTGAAGATGGCGGAACCGACGATGGCGGCGACCCCGAGATCGAAGGTATCGTGGAGCAGAGTCGAGAGGACGACTGTCGACAGCTCCGGGAAGCTCGACCCCGCGGCGACGAAGACGGCTCCCTGGACGAGGGCCGGGACGCGATAATAGGTCGTGAGCGCATCGGTGGCCGATTCGAGCAGGCCGGTTCCCTTCCAGACCAGTCCCGTCGAGAGGACGGAGGCGACGACGATGGCGAGGACGATGAGCATGGTCGATGGAAGGGGAGCGGCAGAGCAGAGGATCGACCCGAACAGGCATCACACACGCCCATCGTCTTGTAGAACTCTCCGGTGGTCGTGCGAATCGATGGTCTCCATCCTCGTCGACTCGGGACGTACGCGAAAATCGAGAGACGAGTGAGAATAAGTGCCGGATATCACGCGTTCATACGATGCAAAAGTCGGAGGAGACGGATCGCGGAGGGACGTCGAGCTGACATCCCTTCCGAGAACATGTGAGAAGCATCATTATTTCGGGACTTCGCCCTCCGTCAAGTCATTCGGAGCCATCCTCGAGAGTGGATGCATCGAATGCTCGTGCGAGGGACGACCGTATGCCTCTCGTGCCTCTGCCGTCCACCGGGCTTGCAATGCCCGGATCCTCCTCCGCTTCCATCGGATACGTCGAGGACACGATGTCCGTCAGCTCGAGCGGACGCCCGATGAATACCATCATCAGCCGTGGGTTCAGCTCCGGTCGCCTCACTCCTCCCGACAGGGAGTCAGTCGGCGACATGCCAGCGAGGCCGCCGGCGCCCCAGGAGACGCGGAGCCGTGACGAGTCTTCCACGGGTCGTGATTGTACTGACACCCGATGGTTGATCGGTCCGCGTTCTCGACGTATCGAATACTCGCACGTCTCTGCGACTCGCGCCCCCTCGAGTGAGTCATGACGACACCACGTTCATCCTCGTCGAATGCGTTTACGACATATGCCTGGGGCTTTCTGGGATATCTCCTCTTAGTGATTCTCTTCGGGGCCTGGGTCCGCATCAGTTTCTCGGGAGCCGGTTGCGGCGCTCATTGGCCCACCTGTCAAGGCGAGGTGATTCCGCCGGACCCGAGCGTCAAGACGATGATCGAATACGGTCATCGACTCTCGAGTGGGCTTCTCGGCATCCTGGGACTCGGACTCGTCGGGTGGGCCTGGAGGCGTTACTCGAGTAGCCATCGCGTCTTCTGGGCCAGCCTCGTCACTCTCGTCTTCATCATCTTCGAGTCCCTGATCGGAGCGGGGATTGTGCTGGCCGAACTGGTCAACCGCGACGACTCGGTCGCCCGGGCGATCGTCATTTCGATCCACCTGGTCAATACGATGAGCCTCACGGGAGCGGCGAGTCTCACGGCATGGTGGGCGAGCGGCGGGCGGTCGGCGTCGTGGTCGACGAAGCCCAAACTCCGATGGGGGTTGGTCGCCGTCGTCGTCGCCCTGATCGCGACCAACATGTCGGGGGCCGTCACGGCGCTCGGCGACACGCTCTTTCCGACCGACCCGACACTCGGGGAGGGGCTTTGGAGCAAGGTCCGCTCGGATCTCTCGTCGACCCAACATTTTCTCGTGCGTCTTCGAGTCTTCCACCCTGTGATCGCCTCGCTGAGTGCCGTACTCACCGGCATGGTGGCCGTCGTCGTGCGCACTTCCGAGGTGACGGCTCGAGCCCGAAAACTGGCGGCAGTCGTCGGAGGTCTCGTCGTGACCGAGGTCGTCGCCGGCGTGGTCAACATCTACCTGAGCGCGCCGGGCTGGATGCAACTGCTCCATCTTTTTCTCGCGCAGAGCCTCTGGATCGCCGTTGTCCTGATGATCGTCGAGACTCTCTCGCCTGAATCGACTTCACCCTCTCGCTCCTGACGTCGGACGGAGTTCATGTACTTTCGCTGGAAAGATCGGCGCATCGTCGTCAAATTTGCCTTCTGGGGAGCCGTCCAGGGTATCGCGGAATCCATGGTGGCGGGACTCGCCCAGCACGTGCGCAAACTCGTCGACCAGGGGGAAGCCTCTCCGCCCCACGACGAACAGACGGTGGGACTGGCTCGCAACGCCGACCCCGTCGACATCGACGAGCCCGATCGGGATTTCTCGCTCTACTTCTGCCATCCCCCTGGAGAGATCGGCACGTTCGACGGGCTACCGGTCGACTACAAGTGCTTCGCGCCCCGCGCCCCGGTCGAGGGGAATCGCGCCTTTCGAGAGGCGCTCGAGGATGCCAGCGGCGTGTTGTTGCTGGCCGACGGCAACCCCGAGACCCAGTCGCACAATCGCACGGCACTCCAGGGCTTTCGGCGATACGCTTCCGAACTCGCCTCTGAAGACTCGCACCGTGCCTCGCTGGGAGAAGAGGGCGATCGCGTCGTCTCCGTGGCCCTGCGCCAGCGACACGAGGGCATCGAACCGGAGACGTGTCGCGAGCACCTGGCACTCCCCGACTCGATCCCCGTCACCCCTTACGCTCCCGACGAGCCCGCCTCGATATACGAGGCGTTTCGGACACTCGCCCGCCAGATTCGCCCGAGACTTCGAGAAGCCCGACAGCAGGGGCGCATCCCGGAGCTGGATTGAACCTCCCAATCCGTATCAATGAGAGCCCGTTTCAAGACGTCTCGCCTCTCGGTTCGAGCCGCCTAAACGTGGGTGCTCCGGATCACGTCCGAGGTTTGGAAACCAGCTCCAAGTCGGAGGGAAGAGTTGTCGAGAGAGCAGGGCAGGCTCAGGTCGCCTCCGGTGTCTCGACGACGAGCTCATAGCCGTGGAGATCGAGCCATTCGTCGATGCGCTCCCGGAGGCGCCGGCGGTGAAACGTCGTCCACCGGCGCCGATCCTCGGGGTGGTGTTCGAGTGCATCCTCAAATTGACGGTACGTATTCTGATCGGTGGGGGCGTCTTGAAACTGGGCTCGGAGGGGAGTCGAGGCCTTATCGTCGAGGAACATCTTCATGTCTCGCCGAGCCTTTCCCCTCTGATGAGGCGGTATCTCGAGAAACCGTCCCTTTCGGCTGTTTCGGAGCATCATGCGCCTCTCGTAGGTTTTGCGCTTCCAGTCCGGCGCATCGGGGGCAGGCGGCTCGTCGAGGTCGACCTCGCGATCCGAACACCAGATGACTTCAGCCCCATCGATGTCGAGGTAACACTCGATGCGGGGATCGGCCTCCGCGAAGGCGGTGCGCAGGTCGTCGTAGTCGTCGGGCGACAGGGTCAGCGTGGTACGTGATTCGTCCATGAGGTGCTCTCCAGACATGAGAGAAGGAGCTTACCGCACCGAGACGAATCCGAATATAACACGCGACCCCGAAGTCTCATCCCTCAAAGACGGATACGCGCGAAGATACCGGCGCTCCAGAAGAATCCGTTGGCGTTGAGTACCCCGATATCGGCTCCGCTCCGCTGCCAGTCGTCGCTCGTACGCTGGAGGTTGTCGTAGACAGCTGGCGTCTGCCAGAGATAGCCCAGTTCGGCGTCGAATCCGAACGTCAATCGACGGCTGAACCCCGCGTTGCTTTCGCCCTCTCGCTGGTAGGGAAAGTAGATCTCGAATCCGCCCGAGCTGAGGACCGCAAAGTCGTGGCCCGGCTGCGAAAAATCGCCCGACGGTGTCTCGAGCGACAGTTGCTGGTGGGCGTAACCGAAGAGCGTCCGCAAGAAAGGCCGAAAGAACTCCTGAATCTCATATCCCCAGCCCACTCCCGCCAGGTAGAGGTTGCGACTCCACTCGAAGTTCAGATCGTTGTCGAATCGTGTCGCCGACTGCGCCCCCCCGCTGTAGACGAGGTAGGCACGAAGCCCCGGCACGACGTCGTCGCCGAAGGCATATCCGAGCCCGAGGCGGCCGTCGGAGATGGTGGTCGTGTCGCTGACGATCGTAAACGACGGGGAGATCGGGTAGACCGTTGCTGCATCAGTTTCGATGTGGAGCTCACCGGCCGAGGCCTCTCGAGGCGCTACGAGCGTCGTCCATGCCACCATCGTCGTGAACACCAGGACAGGGAACCAGATTGCGCGAAGAGATCGCATGGTGACCTCACTCCTCTTGAGAATTGATCGATGATCGTTGTTGCAAGAGCTTGTTCAGGAAGACGCCCTCGAAGACACGGGTACTCTCGGGTTCGGAGCGTGGCTCGAGCTCCTCGAGATCGAGCACGCTAAACGTTCCGGCGTCCGATTCGTGCTGGACGGCGATCAGCGATTCCTCCGTATCCAGGAAGACGCGCTCGGCGGAGCGTGGAAGTTCGTAGGGCGTGCCGTGGCCGGTCGCCAGATCGTAGCGGGCGAGGTCGTTCTCGCCCTCGAAGACGCCCCAGGCGGCTTCGGCCCCGAACAACAGGTCGGCCAGGGGGGGACTCTGGATGGGCGTCGCGACGTTGTCGTCGGCATCGAGCTTGAGCACCGCCGAGTTGCCGTTGCTCAGGGCGGCGATCGCTCGGGTACGACCACTCGCCGAGTGGAGTTGGATCGAATCGGGGGGCTGTTCGAGCCGCACGGCTTCGACGCTCCGTCCGAGGGTCGGATTGTCGCTCGAGACCGAGATCGTCTCGGGACGTACCACCGCCACGACTTCGGAACGCGACGAATATGTCAGGACACGCGTCTCGGGCTCGTCGCCATCCCCCGCTGCGACTTCGTAGGTCAACATGTCCTCCGGGGAGGCGCCGATGGGAAGTTCGAAGCTCTCGCTCTCTCCGGATTGCGTATCGATCAGCGAGAAGGACGATCGCGTCCGATCGAGGGCCATCAGCCGCTTCTGGCCGTCGGCGAGCTGGATGATCGCCATCGCGGCGGGCTCGTCGCCGGCGGCCAACTGATTGACGCTGATGTCGAAGGTCTTCGACTCGGAAGCGCTGGGGGTGAGCGCCACCTGCGTGATGTCTCGGCTCTGTCGAGTGCGCACGTAAAGATGGGCTGCGGCCGGCGTGTCGTCGTCGGCGTGGATGTCGAAACGAGCCTCCTCGGGGTTTTGCACCGCGTCGGCCTCGCTGACGGTCAACTGTACCTCTCGGAGCGCGTCGTCGCCCGCTCCGTCGGCGACGGCATGGAGATTGATGAAGGTCACCAGACTCGGCGAGAGCGCGGCCACGAGTCGCTGTTCGGTCCCCTCGACCTGGAACGGCTCGGCGAAGACGAGATCGGTCGCCCGTTTGCTGAGGGGGAGAAACTCCGCCGAATCGGGGACACCGTCGCGGAGATCGACGATACCGACCTCGTTGACGTTGCAGACGACACATGCCTCCCGGTCGGGTTCACTCGAGAATCGGAGCAGGACGAAGTCTCCGTTCGGCGACACCCTGATGCGGTCGTAGGGACTGTCGAGCTGAACCGTTTTGCGAGACGGGGGCGAGGCGGTCAGGTCATAGACGTCGAGGGTCTGATCGCCGGCGTTGATCACGAACAACTGCTCGTCGTTCGGCGACAGCGCCATGGTCGTCGGCTCTCGGCCCGTGGGCACGCGAGTCCGCTCGAGAGCCAGATCGCCATTGGAGCGCGTCGGATCGAGACGATGGATGCGCTCCCGCGTCCGATCCAGGTAAATCAGATCGCCGTTAGCCTGGACCGGCCCCTCCATCTGAAGGGGTTGTTTCCAGGTGTCCGGAAAGTTCACGGCGCAGGCCCACGCGCCCGACGAGACGATGAGCACGAGCAAAAGACGGGCCGCCGCACGGACCAGAAACGTTGTATCGTGTCGTGTCATGAGGCGTCCTCCGATCGGGTGACGTATCATTGAATGTCAGCATTCAGTTCATATCCGGTGATCGTCTGTCGCTGCGACGTCGCCACGTCGAGGAATGTCATGCGTCCCTCCGGATGGCGCTGCGCGACAAAGACCCGGTTGGCTGCGCGAATGGGGCCGAGACCGGTCGGGATCGAGGGCATGCGATGCGTGCGCTTGCGGAACGTCCTCAGATTCACCTCGATGACATCCCGATGCGAGGGCGCCGCCTTCCTGCTCGGCCCGTCCGGCGTCTCGAAGGCCATGTAGAGTCGGGGATCGAGGTCACCGGCCGCCCAGAGCGTCGTCGGTCCGGGTTGCTCGGCGGTCAGGAGGAGCTGGCTGGCCGTCGACTCGGCATCCAGCAGCGTGATGGCCCAGCTTCGGGCGATGTATTCGGGATCGTTCGGCGACGCGTTGTTTGGCAGCGGCCCCGGCCGTTTGGTGTTGAAGATGACGAAGGTATCGCCCTGCTGGCTGGAGATGGCACCTCGCACGCCCTTTTCGAGTCCCACGATCGAGTATTCGCCGTTCTCGAGGTTCAGCAGGACCACCCGCGTCTCGAGGTTGTCGGCCTCGTTGCCACGGGCCGAAAAGAGAAGTGCCCGCCTCCCCTCCGCGCCGAACGTCGCCGAGCCCAGTCCCGGGATCGGAATCTCGTAGGTCTCGACGCCCTGGACGTCGCTCGGAAAGAAGCCGGATGGTGGTTCTTGTCCGCCATCCTTACCCCCGCCATCCGTACTCCCGGACGTGTCGTCGCGTCCGCCATCGATCATGATCGCATCGGGGGGCATCGCCGATGCATCGGCGGCAGGATCGGAAGGCGACGTCGAGTCCGCAATGCGCAGGTCCCGGCCGTTCGCCTCGAGGGTCTCCGAGAGATCGACGAGTCCATCGGGGACGGTGGCGCGCACGGCCCGATCGTCGCCGCGAAGCATCGCCAGAATCTGGTCGGGATCGCCGCCGAGCAGATCGAGATCGGTCGGGATCACCGGCAGGGGGACGGGATGGTGGCGCTGTTTGTCGAGATCGAGCAACACCAGACCCCGCATGCGAGCGCTCCGGGTGACGATGTATCGGGCATCGAGGGTCACTCGAACCTCGAGGTCCTCGGGTTGGAGCGCATCGAGCGCGTCTGGGACCAGCGGCGTCGGGCGAGCGATGGTATCGCCGTCGAGGGCCATCAGATCGATCGAGCTGATGCCGTCGTCGGTCAACACGAGTGCTCGGGTCCCCTGACGGTCGAAGAAGACGTCGCGCACGTTGAATCCCACCGAGATGCGGTGGGTGGTCTCGGGGGTGACGACGGTGATCGACGAGAGATCGCCCGGCTGTTCACTCTCTTTCGAGGCGTCGTACCAGACGACGCCGTATCGACCCGTCGGATCGACCTCCAGGGCGTTGACGCCGTCTGGCATGGCGTGGTTGGTGGTCTCGAGCGACTCGGGGGTGACGACCGTGACCGAATCGTTGCCCTCGTTGAGTACCATGACGCGGACATCCTCGCGGTCGCTGTAGGTCTCGTCCGGCCCATCGACGATGGTCGGTCGCGTCCCGACCAGGAGCGTCTCGATCGAGAGGGACTGGCTGTCGACAATGGCGAGCGAGTCGAGCGTCTCGTTGGCAACAAACAGGGAGCTGCCGACGACGACGGGCGAGGCGAAGGTGAAGTCGCGCTCCTGTTCGGGGGCGAAACTCCCCGCGTCTCGTCGAGGGGGGCCCGCCCCCGCTCCCGCATCGCGGGCTGCACCGGGCGACCCCAATCCTGTATCCACCCCGGAGGCATTGTCGACGCTCCGTTCGGGCGCTCCCGCTCCAGCGCCACATCCCGTCATCGAGAGGAGCCATCCTCCGACGAGCCCGGCGAGCGCGAGCGTGGCGAGGGTTCCCCCGCCGCTGACGCGATTGATCGTCATCACGTGCATGAGATCGTCTCCTGTCGGCTCAATCGACGAGTGCGTTCAGTTCGTATCCGCTGATGGTTTGGCTGGCCCCGGTATTGACGTCCACGAACGTGATGCGCCCCTGCTCCGAGGCCTGGTTGATGTAGATCTGGTCGGCGACGCGCCCAATTTGAGAGGGTTCGCGCGGCAGTCGAGTGAAATCCTGCCGATAGGTCGAGAGGTCGATCCGTACGAGCCCCTGGCTTCGGGGATCGTCGGATGGGAGAATGGCATAGAGCAGCGAGGTTCCCTCGTCGTTCTGGGTTAAGACGATCGCCTCGGGGCGGGCCCGGAGGGTGATCGGCCGCCGGTAGCCCGTCTCGAGCTCGAAGAGCGTGAGACCGTGGCGATACCGGAACGTCTCGGCGGGCGTGGCGTCGGGCGGAGCCGACCCCGATTGTTTGGCATGGACGATCACGGCCGAGCTTCCATCCGAGGTCAGGGTCACGCCGCGGATCTGGTTGCGCAGTCGATAGGTGCGGAGGTCGCTGGACTCGAGATCGAGTACTCCCAGACGGGGCCATGTCTCGAGCGTACTGTAGGTCAGAAGCTGGCGTCGATTGGGCGTCGCGAGGGTGAGCCCCGGAGAGGTGTCTCGTACCTCGACCATTCGCACTCCCTTTCCGGGGTTGGCCGCTCCAAACACCGTCTCGACATCGATCAGCGTGATCTGGCGCTCCGGTCGCAGGGCGGCGACGACCGACAACCGGCCGTCGATTGAGACGAGATCGATATCGGTCGGCGGCGAGGGCAGATCGAGGGTTCGGACCAGCCCCGATTCGTCGGGACTGGCGGGAGGGCGATAGAGAGCGAGTCCAGCATGATTGCTGTTTCGCACGACGAGCACGCTGCCATCCAGACTGACTTCGACCTCGCGATCTTGCGGAGGAAAGGCGGTTGCATCGAGGTCGAGATCGAGAGGCGGGATGAATGTGTCGTCCTCGAGCGCGTCGAGTTGGATGCGATTAATTCCCTCTCGCCCGATGACATAGGCCTCGGAGCCCTCCTCGGCAAACTCGATCTCTCGCACGAGGCGCGTGACCGACAGACGAAACGATCGATCCCCGGAGGGCGAATCTCCCAATCGAATGGCTGACATCACCTGGAGGGAGGCAGCGCTCGTCTCATCGGAGAGGGGCTTGTCGGGGTCGATGTAGGCCAGAAGATGACGTCCATCGGGGCTGAGCGTCAGGGTATTGACCTCTTCGGGGACCGACACGAAGGAGACGTCGGCCTCGTCCTCCGGGGTCGATGCGGTGCCATCGGCCCGAATGATGGCGACGTGCGAACTTTGCTCGGTCAACACGTAGGCCACTGCGCCCGTCCCTTCGATGTCGGCCGCTCGGACCGTGACGGGGCGGCCCCCGACTTCGAGAGGGCTGACATCGAGATCTTCGGCATCGATGCGGGCGACCGTCGTACTCGTCGACGAGCTGTTGGGCACGAAGACGTAATCGTCGGTGGTTGCAACCTCCTCGACCACGAAGGACTCCTGCTCGGGGACGAAGGTGTCTCGCCGTCGCCCACTCTGACCGGCATCTCGAGCCCCCGATCGCCCGCCGCTCGCGCCGGTGTCTCCCGCTCCCTCTCCGGCTCGAGGGGCCTCCCCGGCTCGAGCGCCGTCTCCACTCCCGCCTTCAGCGCTGTCGGCTGCACACGAGGCCAGCAGACATGCCAGAGCGAAGACGAATACGTATCGCGACATGGCGTCGAGGGGGCGTGGCATCGAGATGAACTCGCGAGCGGTAGATGGCACGATATTACGTCCACCCCGTGAAACATGCAAAGGATATTCCGGGCATCTCAACGTGGCGCCATGCGGCTCGCGAAGTCTCATTTAGAGCCGATCTCAGAACCTCGGTGAGGCCCGAGGGCGTGGCAGGGCGTGCGAGGACAGGGAGCCGAACCGATCGTGAGGTCAAAGGAGCGTGGAGGGCCGTCGACGCCGTCATCGCCGCACCAGCCGCGACTGCAGCCTCGTTCGAGTGTGTCGACACGAGCTACTGGGGGCAGACGAGGATGAGTACTCGGAGGAGTTGTCTTCAGGGAGATGCGATGGGCAAGCGTTCGAGATAAACATCGAGGAAGCCGTTCGAGGCGACGACAAGGGAGCTCGAGTACGACATCTCGATCGTCATCGGAACGAATTCGGATGTTTCCACTCCGTCATTCGCCCTCTGTCTTCGTTGGTCTCTCGATGACATCGACACGACACCGCCGAGCTAGACGATGCCGGTCAGCGACTCGCCTCTCATCTCACCCTGACATTCGTGTCATAGTGGAGTGGGCGCGCGTCGGAACGAACACGGGCCTCGATTTGTTGGCAAAGCGGTACATGTCGCCCGCTGTCACGTCGTCATTTCTGAGGGATTTGCTCATGAGTGATGTTCGAACCGCCGTTCGCAACGGCGTCACCGCTATCGATCGCGAAGCTTGGAATCGACTCGTCGACGATGCGCATCCCTTTCTCAAGCACGGCTTTCTCGCCTCTCTCGAGGTGACCGACTGCGTCGGCCCGGGAACGGGCTGGCGTCCCCGTATCGTAGAGGTTCGCGGAGACGACTCCGACCTCGAGCCTCTAGGCGAGGCCGACCGCCCCCTCGTCGGCGCCCTCCCGTTCTATGTCAAGATGCACTCGCACGGCGAGTTCGTCTTCGACTGGGGCTGGGCCGATGTCGCTCGCCGGAGGGGCCTCGAGTACTATCCCAAAGGCGTCGTCGCTGTCCCCTTCACGCCCGTCACCGGCGACCGATTGCTGGTAGCCGATGGTCTCGACGATCCTCGCTCGGTCAAACGTCACCTCGTCGAAGAATCCCTGGAGCTGGCCGACCGCGAGGATCTGTCGTCAGTCCACTTCAATTTCGTGCCCGAGGAGGATCTATCTCTGTTCGAGTCACACGATCTCCCCATTCGCGAGAACTTTCAGTATCACTGGTCGAACCAGCGACGCCTCGACGACGCGGGCGAGCCCTACGAGTCCTTCGACGAGTTTCTCGGCGAGCTCCGCTCCAAGAAGCGTTCAAACATCGAGCGCGAGCGTCGTCGGCTGCGCGAGAAGGGGGTTGAGACCCGAGTTCGGACGGGCGACGACATCGGCGAGGCCGAGCTCCGTCGTATGTTTCGCTTCTACAAACGCACGATCGAGAAATTTTTTGGCGGTAACCAGTATCTCAACGAGGCCTTCTTCCTCGAAATCGGTCGGCGCTGGTCGGACTACATGCACATGGTGACGGCCGAGCGCGACGGCCGCGAGTATGCCGGAGCCTTCAACGGGCTCGGATCCGACACGCTCTACGGTCGATACTGGGGGACGACGCGCGAGATCGAGTTTACGCATTTCGAGGCCTGCTACTACAGCAGTCTCGAGTGGTGCATCGAGGAGGGGATCGATACCTTCGAGGGGGGCTCCGGAGGCGACCACAAATACGACCGCGGCTTCATGCCCACGCTCACCTACAGTGCTCACTACGTCCGAGACGAAGTTCTGTCGGAGGTGATCGATACGTTTATCGAACGTGAGGCGGCCGAGATCGAGGATCGCGCCGAGGAGCTCCGCGAGCATCCCCCCTTCAAACAGGAGGCGGTCGGCAAGGGGCTCAAGACCCTGGCAAGAGAGCAGTGATCGCCAGCATGCCACTCAGCCCGATCATCACGCCCCAGGCGGTTACAGTTTCGTCGCCGAACTCCAGCGACTCCGGGAGCAGCTCGACGACGGTGACAAAGATCATGGCCCCCCCGGCGAATCCCAGTCCGAGGGGGAGCCACGGTTGGACGTAGTAAAATCCCAGAGCAGACGGGACGGCGAAGACGGGCTGAGGCACACTGGTCAGTACGGAGATCCAGGCACACTTGGCGATACTCTCGCCCTCGGCGCGCATCGGGAGTGACATCGCGATGCCCTCGGGGATATTGTGGATCGAGATCGCGATCGCCATGACGAGTCCGAATTCGACGTCGCCGGTGGCAAAGCCCACGCCGATGGCGATCCCCTCGGGAGTCGAGTGGATGACGAGGGCCACGAACAAAAAGAGTGAACTGGTGCTCAGCTCGAGGTCCGAGAGGAGCTCCTCCTGATCCCCGAGGCGCTCTGAGAGAAACCAGAGCACCCACGTGCCGAGGAGCAGTCCGCCGATCACTTTCAGGGTTGCGCCCGCCACCTGCATCTCCATCCCCTCCTGGGCCAGCGAAAAGACCGAGGCTGAAATCATCATGCCGGCGGCGACAGCGCTGGCAAACGCACGGATGCGATCCGAGCCCATCGGGACGAGCGCCACCAGAGGGGCGCCCAGTCCCGTGGCGAGAGCGCTCATCACGCCCGTCAGCAGGCTCCAGACGATGAGCGATGTATCGAGCATGATGCGACGAGGGGGCTGGAGAGTACAATTCGCTCGGAGACGACGTCCCTTGACGCCTCGAGGTTGGCTCGAACATTCGCGGTCGAGCTCTGTGCCATCGGACATCTCTCAACGATACTCCACATCCTCCCCACCATCATGCGATCGCTCACACGAGACGGCGTCGAGATTCAAATCGAAACCGGCGACATCACCGACCAACCGGAGCTCGAAGCCGTCGTCAATGCGGCCAACGCGCAGTTGAAGACGGGGGGAGGCGTCGCGGGGGCCATCCACAGGGCGGCGGGGCCCGAATTGACCGATGAGACGCGTCCGCTGGCCCCGATCGAGCCGGGTGAAGCAGCCATGACCGGGGGGCACGATCTTCCCAACGATCACATCGTGCACTGTCTGGGGCCGCGATCCAAGCGCGATCAGTCCGAGGACGAACTGCTCGCCGCATGCTACGATCACGCCCTGGCTCTGACCGAGGACCACGACCTTCAGTCGATCGGATTCTCGGCACTCTCGACAGGGTCTTTGGGCTATCCGATCGACGAGGCCATCGAGATCGCGCTCCGCACCGTGTGGTCGCGCCCCGACGAGCTCGAGTCCGTCGACACCGTTCGCTTTGTTCTGTTTTTAGACGACGACCGCGAGGTTTACGAACGCCATCTTTCGATCGTCGCAGATGGCTGATGCAGGGAGGTCTCCCAGAGGCTGAAACGAGGCGTCGGGCCCCTCGCAGGGCTCAGACGAACAGGAAAGCCACCACCACGAGCAGTCCCACGACCAGCAGCGTCA